>NZ_CP009519.1 GCF_000969905.1 Methanosarcina vacuolata Z-761
AGTCAGATTGTAAATGTCTCTGCCCTGGAAGTATCAAAATATATTCCATCTTTATTTATTATTATTTATATGCTGGCTATTTATTGCTGGGCAAAATCATTTAAACAAGGCTATAATTTTATTACATATTCGGTTATAGCTTCAATACCTCTATTCTTTGCTTGGTTTTTTGCGACAATATATTACATGCTTATCTCAACCTTAATGTTACCGCTTTTATTTTATATTCTTAATAAAAATACTGATTTTAGATATAGAATTCTCGCTATTATACTTTGCTTAGTGCTTCCGTTTACTCATCCAATTATATCATTAATTCTTTTATTGTATCTCATATGCATGTTTTTTGAAGAGACATTGTTGGATCACAAATCTTATAAAGTATCTTTACGGTTAATTATGATTTTTCTAATAACCTCTTCTATCTGGTATCTGGCTCAGTATTCCTTAACAAAAAATGCCATTGAGATTCTTGAACAAGCAGAAAATAGTCTTCTCATGAAAAGTTCAGGTGATACAACATTGACCGTAGCAACGGGATATCTTAATAAACTGGGTTATCTCACAGCAGTAAAGTCATTGATAATTATGACATTTGATGAATTAATGTACTATATTTTGTCATTCATTTCAATTTTTATTATTTTTAAAAATCCAAAAAAAGATTTTGAGGACCTGAAGCCGGTTTCTTTATGCTTTATCTCTGGTAGCATTTTCTATATCTTTCTGTTTATCTCTTCTCGTGCTCATACTCCATACAGATTCATTAATTTAGACGCAAATATGATATTTGCACCCCTGCTGTTAGGATACTTTATGGTTTTTTTGAATAAACAATACAGAAAAGTTCTAAATCTCATTATTATTATATCTGTGATCACCGCGATTGCTTCATTATATCAATCTCCAATTACCACGTACCCAAATGATCAGTTCACTGCTTATGATATCTCCGGAGGAAAATGGCTATTGGATTCTAAGAGTGAAGAGATACCTACAATTACATTACTGAGTCCTTTAAATCGGTATTCCTCTCTTATCTACGGTTCAAAATATTCTTTTCTTCATAAGTCCTCAGTTAGACCCTGGTCCAGTTTTCCAGCGGATGCAAGTTCGTTTGAAACTGGTATTTTTCCAGCTAACAATACTCAATATTTTTCAATAACACAGTATGAAAAACAAGCCTATTCCACAGTATGGAAAGATATTGGACAATTTAATGAAAGTCATCTAACTTCAATCAATTCTTGTAAAAATGTATACCATATATATAATAATCAGGAATTTTCAACTTATCTTATAAGACCCTGTGAACTACCACGAAACTAAAGACTTCGGGGTTTTACGCTTTGATCTATAAAGAAGAGACTAATTTCATTTACTAAATATTTTTATTTCGTACTGCTTTTAATATTTAGTTTAAGTCTGTGTTTTATAGCAGAAGGAATCATAGACATTACCATTTGATATTCGGCATTTCCTTTAGTAAAGGTCCATATGCTACCTATATATACTATTGTTACAGCGATTCCAGATATAATCAAGGCTCCAAACCCTGAAATCGGTACAAAAAAATTAATAAACCTGCAAGAACCCGCTATTATAAACACTGCTAAGAACCCAGGAAGCATGGAACTCACAAAAGTGGTTCTTGGAATTCCAAGGACCTTAGTAGCATACCAGGGAATAAAAAGTGCATTTTTAAGGGTTAATACAATCGCTCCTGCAATTGCAACACCATAATATCCCCAGCCAGTGAGGAGCGGAAGCATTATTTCCAGTAAAAAATTGCCTATTCCCATACAAAATGTGACAATTCCTGGAACTCGTACCTTGTTGTATGCAACGTTGATATCAAAGAGAAGCATTACTGGAAGATTAATTGCAAGGTGAGACAGCATTATTAACATGAGTGGCGAGAGTTTTACAAATTCAGGGCCTACCCAGAGGGAAAGGAGTTGTGGAGCAAAACCACAGATAAATCCAATTGGAAGAGCAAGTGCAAACCCTGTAAGTTTTATGGCACTTTTTGATAAACTTATAAGGTCTTCAATTCTGCCCCTTATATAGTAATTTAAAATCACCGGTGTAAGTATATTTATAAACACACCTGCAATAGTGCGTAGCATTGAACTCCATGTAAAGGCTATTGAGTATTCTCCACCTGCAAGAGTACCAAATAATTTGGTTACAATTATAAGATCTATCTGGAGAAACAGAAGAGAACCGATCTGACTAATGATGACCCAGCCTGCCATCCCTGAAATTTCCTTTACTTTTGATCTGCAAAAGTCTTTTATATTTATCTTAAGATGAGGGTTTATCCTGCATGAGAAAAAGACAGTAAGAGCAAAGGCAATTATGGCAGCGATCAGATAAGCTAACCCTATGTAAGCAAGATTTGGAGAATATAACTTAAATAATAGTACTATTAGGCCAACCTGAACAAGAATATTTATGGCATTTATTATGTTTAGAAAGTCAAGTCTATTGTAGGCGAAAATAGAAACTCCAAAATTACTGCCCCAGGCCCGCAATAGGAAGGCACTTAGAACTCCAAGAAAAAGGAGTCTCGTAGTATTTTCCTGGTTTGACGGAACTTCAAAAAAGGAAGGAGAATAATACGATAGTAGAACTACTACAGGAAACATGAGTAGAATAATTCCAAGTGTTCCAAATAGAGCAGTGTTAAAGGTCACATTTGCTTTTTTAAACTCTTTTTTCTGTAATTCAATCGTTATAGGTCTTGAAACTGAGGTATTAAGTGATACCATAATTAAATTTACATAAGCTGTAAAAGATGTCGCTAGTGGGATCATTGCATAGCTCGCAACACCAAGTGAATTAATAAAATATGGTACTAAGAATAGCCCACTAGCGAGGTTGACTATAAAATATAAAATATTGGTTATGAGATTCTTAGGCACTTGCTTGCTGAAGACATCCTGAGGCTCTCTTGAATTTAACATTCTTACCTTCATTTTCTAGGCTTAACTAGCAGCAGTTTTTGATTTTTGGCCAAATATGCCAAAATTTGAGAAATGACCCGAATAATTAAACAGCCTGAGAAGTCCTGTAATACAGAACAGAATCAAATAATTTCCATGATCTTAAAAATGGCAATTCCAATAAAACTAAAAGTCAAAGGAATAATTGCAATAGTAAATGAACATTTAACATCTTTGTTCCATTTATCGGTTGCAGCTATAATCTCCATTAAAGACAAAAGTAGTAAAAGCTCGATAATAACTGCACCCCAATACTCAGGAAGACCAATTGTTGCAACAGTAATGGGCGTGATGATTGTTAGCATAAAGATTCCTTTGCGAGTTATGCGATGATCCCACTAAAAAGTGGATATAACAAAATAACGATCCATATTGGATTAATAACAGATCATTAAGTTAACTTATTACAAATTATAAAAACTTTTCCTCATAAAGTCAGATTTGAAAATATATAGTCTTTTCTGGTTAATTTAATTAAAACTTGTGTTTTGTGTATTGATATGAATTTTTTTGCAAAGTTAGACTAATTTTATATTATTACTGATATTTTGGTGTTTTTAAAGATAAATTAAAATGTGGTATTAACCAGCTAATGAATCACAACTAGTTTAGTTATTTAGAGTTTATATTCATTTATTTTAATTTTTAAATTGTAATTTTAATAAATATGCAAATTTGTTCATAATTTTACATATATTCAATAAGAGTATTAAATATTTTTCTTTTTTGTACACTTCACTTAATTTAGACGGATATGAATTTCTACTTAAATATATTTCTATAAATTGAAACAGTTAAATATTTTATTGCATATCTTTCGATTGTGAGTCAGGGGGGACATACAGATGAGTAGTGAGTCTAGTGTTAGTAACAAATACGAATACGTAACTTTGAGTAATTATTCGCAAACAATGCGCACGACTACTCAACAGATCTCAGTAATTCTTCCTGCATATAACGAAGAAATTCCCATAGGAAGCATGGTTCACCTCACTAAATTGTATGCAGACAAAGTTATCGTGGTCGATGATGGCAGCTTGGATCGTACAGCTGAGGTTGCCAGGAACGCTGGAGCTGAGGTAATTGTTCATGAGATAAATAAAGGAAAGGGAGTTGCTCTTAAAACCGGTTTTGAAATCGCAGTCATGCTGGGTGCTGACATAATTGTAACGATGGACTCCGATGGCCAACATAATCCTGCCGAAATCCCGAAATTAGTGGCTCCAATAATTAAAGGCGAAGCTGAGATGGTAAACGGCAGCAGATACTTAAATGGCCTGGAAAAAAGCACTCCTGCATACCGTCGCATTGGCCAGACCATCTTGGATAAGTTCACTAACATAAATTCAGGCCTTAAGATCACAGATTCACAGAGCGGCTTTCGTGCCTTTGCCGCTTCAACAATTGGAAATTTCCGTTTCAATGCACAGGGAATGGCTATAGAAAGCGAAATGCTCGCAGATGCAGGAAGTGCCGGTCTTCGCATAAAAGAAGTAAGTATAGGTGTCCGTTACGATGTTGACGGTTCCACAAAAAAACCAGTTTCTCACGGCCTTGAAGTCCTTTTAGCGATTATAAAAGACATGGTCTTCAAGAAAAATACTTAATATAATAATTGGGAGATAATATTTCAAGGGGGTATACTTTTGAGGATTGCATTTTTTATAAACACACCCGCACATGTTCACTTATACAAAAATGTTATAAAATCCCTGGAACTTAGCGGGCATCAAGCTATCATCCTGGCAAGAAATTATGGAGACACTGTTAACTTATTAGATGAAATGGGTTTTGAGTATTTTGTATATGCCAATGTACCTGATTCAAAATATGGAAAAATAATAGCTCTGCCCTTTAATGTGTTAACAGCGTACAATTTTCTCCGAAAGAAAAAGCCTGATCTATTAGTTGGAATGGGAGTTTACTCAGCATATACATCACAATTACTGCACAAAAAATGCATAATTTTTAATGATTCTGAACCTACACCGTTTCAGTTCATGCTTTTTAAACCTTTTGTGGATGTGATCCTTACTCCTTCATCGTTTACTGTAGATCTGGGCCCAAAACACATCAAATTCAATAGCTTTAAAGAAATTGCGTATTTACATAAAAACTACTTTACACCAGATTCAAAAATTTATGACTTTCTTGGGATAAGTCAAGATGAAGACTATGTTCTTTTACGTTTCAATGCATTTGATGCTGTACATGATTTTGGCATAAATGGTTTTTCCATTGAGCAAAAAAGGCTCCTGGTTAAGGAACTCAGCAAGTATGCACGTGTGTTTATCTCGTCTGAACTAAAATTACCAGACGATTTTAACAAGTATCTATTGAAAATCCCAAAATCCCGTATTCACGACATCCTGTATTATGCAAAACTTGTTATAGCCGACACCCAGACAATAACCACCGAATCCGCTGTCCTGGGAACTCCAGTTATCAGGTTCAATTCTTTTGTAGGCAAGAAAGATATGGGCAATTTCATTGAGCTCGAAAACAAGTATAACCTTATTTTCAGCTTCAATGATCCTGAAAAAGCCATTACCAAAGCAGTAGAACTTATTCAGGAACCTGATTTAAAAAGCAAATGGAAAGAGAAAAGAGACCGTCTCCTGATAGACAAAGTCGATGCTACCAAATTTTTGGCTTCATTTATTGGAAATTATCCTGACAGCTTATATAAAACCCGGAACGAAAAAAGTTATTCCAAAAAAGACAACAGCTCTATCACCCTGCAAGGTGATCTACTATGAAGATTGCAAGTGTTGTGGGCGTTAGACCTCAGTTCGTAAAAGCTTCTGTAGTTTCAAGAGAATTAAGAAAAAGTAACAAAGAATGTTTGATTCATACTGGTCAGCATTACGATTATGAAATGAATAAAATCTTCTTTGAAGAGTTGGGTATCCCCGAGCCTGACTATTATCTCGGTGTAGGTTCTGGCTCACATGGTCAACAGACAGGAGAAATGCTTCGGAAATTAGAAGAAGTTCTCATGGTTGAAAAACCCGATCTCGTGCTGACTTATGGGGATACAAATTCAACACTTGCAGGAGCCTTAGCTGCATCAAAGCTTGGAATAAAAAACGCACATATAGAATCTGGATTAAGAAGCTTTGACAAATCTATGCCTGAAGAAATTAACCGCATTTTGACTGACCATTGCTCTGATATCTTATTTTGCCCAACTCAAAATGCAGTTAACAACCTGGAAGAAGAGGGAATCACTAAAAACGTGTATTTAACTGGTGATGTCATGGTTGATTCCCTTCTACTTAATAAAGAGATTGCAGAAGCTAAATCCTCTTTATTAAATGACCTTAACCTAAAAACCAGGGATTATATAGTTGTTACAATTCACAGAGCAAGTAATACTGACAACTTTGAAAACCTTCGAAATATTATTGAGGCTCTTCGGGAATTAAATGAAAATATTATTTTTCCCATCCACCCACGAACTGAAAAGTTGCTTAAGAATTACAATTTATACGATAGCTTACCCTCTTCTATTACGTTAGTAAAACCTCTTGGCTTCCTTGATTTTATAAAACTTATGAATCATGCCAAGATGATTTTAACCGACTCAGGAGGAGTTCAGAAAGAAGCCTACATCTTAAAAGTCCCTTGTGTTACACTCAGGGAAAACACAGAATGGATCGAGACCATTAAAGATGGATGGAATGTACTGGTTGGTTCCAATAAAGAGAGAATTATTAAAACAGTAAACGGGTTCATGCCTTCAGTCCAGGAACATTGTAATAGATTTGGAGATGGAAGTGCAAGCAATAGAATTGCTGCAGCAATTAATGCACTATAATGTAAACCGGGGGCTAGCTTATGACTTTCGATGCACTTGTGGATGATTCAATAAGATCTCTTCACAGTTGGGTAAAAAATGAAGGATATTATGGATGGGATCCTTATGATGCACTAAATAGCGAAATAGTAAGCAGGCTATGCTCTAATTCTCAGCCATTGGAGATACTAATAACTCAATTAAATAAGTACTCTATCTTAAACATCAGGCCAATTCTAGGTATTGAAAAAGGGTTAGATATAAAAGGTATATCACTTTTTGCTCAATCATTTGCAAAAATTTATTCTTTGACAAGCGATCAGCAGTATAAAGATGATTTATCAGAATGCATGAACTTTTTAAAAAGTAAATCTCTCAAACAAAAATATGGTTTTGATTGCTGGGCAGGCCACTATTTTAATTATAGGGGCTTTGACGGAAGCACATTAGCTCCAGACATACCTGATGTTATTACAACATCAAATGTAATCAAAGCAATAGCTGACAGTTACTCAATTTTTAAGGATGAGGAGCTAAAAGATATCGGAAAAAGTGCATATGATTTCTTAATCAAATATCTACTAAGAAAAACAGATGACGGGCTTTATTATCTAAAATATGATACATTAAGTGAAAACAAAATTGTAATAAACGCTTCTGCTGAAGGTCTAAGCGCTATATGCAGATTAATGCCCTTATTTAACGATGCTGAAATGAAAAAAATCGCGTGCCAGCTTTCCGAATTCTTAGTGTGTACTCAGGATTCAGACGGTTGTTGGATATATAGTAAATACAAAAGTGGAAAGATAAGACGTCAAACTGACTTTCACCAGGGTTTTATAATAGATTCTCTGGTTGAATACCTTCCTTTTGCTGAGCCAAAAAAACAGGACCAGTTAATGAAATCAATTAATAAGGGAGTAAATTTTTACAGAAAAAAACAGTTTTTAGACAACGGTAGATGTTATTATAGATATCCCAAACTATACCCTGTAGACATACATAATCAAGCTCAGGGTATAATCACCTTTAGTAAGTTAAGTGTATTTGACGCAGAGTTCCTTGAGTTTGCAAAGAAAATTTTAGAATGGACAATTTTTAATATGCAGGATAATTCGGGATACTTTTTCTATCAAAAAAACAGGATACTCACAAACAAAATTCCTTATATGAGATGGGGAGCGGCCTGGATGATGCTGTCTATGGCAACATATTTAGAGAAAGTGGGGGTGGCAAAATGGTAAGAGTTTTAATGTGTGGATCTGTAGCTTCCTCAGGAGGAGTTTCCACACATACTAAGAACTTAATGGAAAATTTGTCTGTTGACGCAAACAAAATATTATTGTACAATTATTATACAAATAAAGCTGGTTCAAAAAACACAAATTTCGAAAAGGTATACCGACGTACTTTTGGATTATTCTTCCAGATTTTATCCAACAGAAAAAAGTATGAAATAATTCATGATCAAACATCAGGCGGTATATTCAGTTTTATTTCTGCAATAACTGCATCCATAGCATCCAAAATCGTAGGTAAAAAGTTAATAGTCACATTCCATCACTCAAAAACAGAAGAGTTTGTAGAAAAATACAAACCATTTTTTAATTTCGTTTTAAAAAATATAGATACAATGATTTTAGTTTCAAATAAACAAAAAGAATTTATTTCCAAGACCTTTCCAAAATACTCAAATAAATTAGTTGTAATTCCAAATGGGTATGATTCAGCCTTTTTTTTCCCAAGAGATGCCAGCGAATGCAGATCTGCTCTGAGTATTCCTATGGATAAAAAGGTGATATTTAATATCTCAAACTTAATCGACATAAAAGGTCACAAGTATCTTATTGAAGCAATTGGCAATATTGCAAAAACCAGATCTGATATTTACTGTATCATTGCAGGGAAAGGTTATCTATTAGAAACTCTAGAGCAACAAATAAAAGACTCCAAACTCGAGGACTATATAAAATTAGTAGGGTGGATCCCTGACAATGAGATCCCTATTTACATAAACACCAGTGATTTCTTTGTCCTTCCAAGCCTGGGCGAGGGAAATCCTATTGTTATGTTTGAAGCAATAGGGTGTGGAAAACCATTTATAGGAACGAAAGTCGGGGGAGTTCCTGAGATTATAGCTTCTGAAGATTACGGATTATTATGTGAACCTGCAAGTTCAGAAGAACTAGAAAAAACTATAATGTCAGCATTAAATAAAAATTGGGATACTTTAAAAATTAAAGAATATGCTGAATCTTTTACCTGGAAAAATATTGCAAAAACAACTAAATCCATCTATGAGCAAACTTCGTGAACCAGCCCACCTGCAAATCTAACAATTCGCAAGAAGGCATTTTGGTTCATTTCTTTAAAGTCAGACAAGCCATATGTTCTTCAAAGTGAACACTAGTCATTAAAAAGTTAAACCAGCAATTAAAGAAATGAAATCAGTAATCAAAAAAATTAAAATAAAAACTAAAAAATTAAACTGGTACTTAAAAAATGAAATTAGTACTTAAAAAATTAAAATCGTTCCGTTGCCAGGTACCAGTAACAGGAAGTAGGGCTGTTCGTGCTCTTATTGGTGAGCCAGCCCATCATTCCTGGTTTTCCAATTGTTAGCTGAGGCAAACAACTGGAACTTTCACTGTATCGCAGGCATTACATTGCTGTCACTGGTCTTCAGTTTCAGGACTGGTGACATCACCTTCCAACTATTATTATATTGGCTGCAGTACTTGATTTGTCACCATTGGTTGCAGTTAACTTTACAATGTAGAATCCTGTTGCGTAGGTGTGACTTGGGTTTGATTCGGTAGAGGTAGTTCCATCACCAAAGTCCCACTTTATTGAGGCAGCGTTGACAGACCTATCCGTGAATCTAACCGTAAGAGGAGCACGCCCAACCTGAGGTGTCAATGTAAAGCTTGCTGTTGGCGAAGCAGATGTTCCAGTAACGGTTATTGCCTTACTTATGGTATCTGGACCATCTGCATTGCTTACAGACAGGTTAACTGTATAAGTTCCTGCAGCAGCATAAACATGTACTGGGTTTGCATCGGTAGATGTGGATCCATCACCAAAGTCCCAGTTCCATTCATTTGGACTGTTACTGGATGCATCGTTAAACTGAATCGTAAGCGGTTCTGTCTGCTTTGCAGTGAAGTTTACAACTGGTGGTGTCGGTACACGATTTACTTTAATATCCATTGATTTTGGATCACTGGAACCGTCATCGTTTGTTGCAACCAGGGTAACACCGTATGTTCCCTCACCATTGAACACATGCACAGGGTTCTGCTCAGTTGATGTACTTCCGTCTCCAAAGTTCCAGTTCCATTCATCTGGACCGTTAGTGGATGTATCAGTAAACTGAACAGTCAGTGGAGCAGAGCCTTCTGTAGAATTTGCAGTAAAGCTTGCAACTGGTGAGACTGGTACACGGTTTACTTTAATATCCATTGATTTTGGATTGCTGGAACCGTCACCATTTGTTACAATCAAGGTAACATTGTATGTTCTCTCACCACTGAACACATGTACAGGGTTCTGCTCAGTTGAATTAGTTCCGTCTCCAAAGTCCCAGTTCCATTGAGCTGGACTGTTGATGGATGTGTCATTGAACTGAACAGTCAGAGGAGCATAGCCTTCTGTTACATTTGAAGTGAAGTTCGCAACTGGTATTAAGCGGGTTACGGTGATAACCATTGATTTTACATAGCTAGAACCAGCACCATTTGTTGCAACCATTGTAACAGTATATGTTCCCTCACTATTGTATACGTGTACAGGATTCTGCTCGGTTGAATTAGTTCCATCTCCAAAATTCCATTCCCATTGAGTTGGATCGTTAGTAGATGTGTCAGTGAACTGTACAGTAAGACTTGCAGTGAAGTTTGCTACAGGAAGAACTGGTGGCACAGGGCTTTTCAAAGTGTATGTCCCATTACCAATACTCATGAACTGAATACCATCAGATGTCTGATTAAATGGTACCAACACACCATCACAGACCAGGCTTGAAGGAGAAATCGTAGTCTGCACGTTTATATTGACTGGATACCCACCACTCGTATTTAGCTGGAACTTTAGATTATCCTCATCAGATTGTAAAACATTAGTGGTAGCAGTCTGTGCCATTGAACTGTAATACCATTTTGAGAAATCAACCAGATTAATATTGTTTGAATTCAGATTGATCACAAAAGTCTCGAACAAATCTGGACTTATTGAATATTGATCAGCCGGGCTATTATCTGTCTCATGTGTAAAGCATGGAGAAATTGCACCGTGTGCTGAACTCTCTGACCACCAGGCCCATGTCTCGTTCGAAAGGGTATTAACATTAGGGATAAAGGCCATACCCATTGGACCATTTCTATACAGCGACCCGTACTTATTGTACGCATAGATTGCATGTGTTATATTATCTTGATTTCCGCTAGAACTCCATGAAGCCGGTGTCAAACCAAAGGTTCCGTTCATAGCCCCAATTTGAGAGTCTATTGTTCCATTTGCTTCTTCAAGAGGCAAAGACTCAAGTCCAGGATAAAAGTGTATACATCCCTCAAACCCACTGGCAAACAGACTGTTATCATACGCAGTATCAGTAGAGTTTTTCATATTATTTTCAGAAACGTAAATGCTTGCAGTTTGATCCCGAGAAATTAAGAAATCTATACCATTCTGGTTATTTGTAACATTCGGGTAATCCAGACCAAATGCCATTATATCATTTCGCGCGTATGGCGTGATAGTTTCTCTTGGAATGGATTGAGTTATGTTGTAGAGGTGCACATTAACCCAACCGTCTGCACCTGATGCATAACAGTTAAGGTAGATCAAAGGCTGAATTACGTTTGCATAGGGTAGCTTTCGTGTTTTCTCTGTTGTATAAGGAGTAATAACATACATCTCAGGCCCAGCTGTAACAATATTCGTACGGTTTGAGTCATCACTGTGGATACTAACCGTAACTCTATTATCAACAACTGAACTTGCAGGAATCGTGAAACTAGAGCTTAACAGACTGCCATCATCGCTTGTCCAGTAAGACACTATCTCATAACTATCATCTGAAGCATGTCTGACACCTACATAGGCAACTGAAGTATGTATATACCCGTATGACCATTGTGAACTTGAGTCAACTCCCATTGTAAATGTCAGGTTTTCGTTAACAGCAGGATACGCGCCTGTGAAATAAGTACTCCCATTAGAATTATTCCCACAGCTAGAGTCAATGGACCCTAATGTAGGATTGTATGTAAGATCCAGGTTTGAGGTATATGGAGAAATTGGATTGGCCGTGTAAATATTATCTGGAACTTCGCTTACTTTGCTTGCGTCAAATGTCCAGAGTTGCAGCTCAACTCCACTGTTATCTGGTAGTTCTGATGTTGTAGCTGTGTAGGAAGTATCATTGTCCCAAGTAACATGGCCTTCTGAATCTGCAGAGGATACATTTACAAAATGAGTACCTTCAAGTGCTATAATGCTCCCATTCCAGATATTTCCACTTTGATTAACGAGTGAAACATCGTTTGCCTTTACCTCACTGACACCTACATTATCAGTTGTACTAACAGTTACAAGGATAGAATCACCAGTGTTAGGTGTATTGTCATCAAGATCAACAGAAGTGATGACAGGAGATTCTGTATCTGATTCTGTATCTAATACATTTATTTCACCTGGATTTATAACTGGATTTATTGTACTGCCGCCATCAGCAGTTATCAATCCTGGCTGTATGTTTAGATTTGCAGTACCTGCCTGTTTTCCGGTTATAGTAATAGTTCCAAGCAAAACATTGGTATCACCGGAGTTAACTTTTTTTCCGAGGTCAACACTTTTTATCAAAACTGAACTCGAAGGAACTGTGGAGTTCTCTGGTATTGAGTTCCAACTAGGAAACGAAACCTCAGTTATTTCCGCAATTTCTGGATTCGAAACCAAAATTGTCATTTCGAAACCTGCCAGTCCTGCAGGAACTTCATCCATTACAATCTGAACTTCCTGGGAAGCACCCATGTCCATCTGAACTGTTTGAGGAACAAATGAAGTGACATTTGCTGCCGATGCACATGATATCCCTAGTCCAAAAAAGACTAGAAAGATTAAAACTCTATACAGCTTATTCATACATTCTTTCTCCCTAAAGTATATTATAAAGCTTCACAACATCATCAAAATCAATAATATTGTTATTATTGTAATCAAAAAGAGTAACAGGAGCATTTTCTCCTATCCAATTCATATTAGCATAGTATGCTACGATATCATCGAAATCCACTTTTCCGTTTCCATTGATATCCTCACAGAGATTATCATGGTCTGAGTCAATTGGTGGATTAGTGTAACCGGGGAAAGGCTTATTCTCGAAAACGTTAATTATAACTGACGTTGAATTCATGCCGTATTCATTGCTAGCTGTCAGATTTACATTATAATTTCCTGCTGCCGAGTAAATATGCATTGGATTTCTTTCGTCAGAGTTAGCAGTTTCATCTCCAAAGTTCCAGCTTATAGAAGTTGCATTTTTCGAACTGTCGTTAAACTGGACAGAAAGAGGAGCATAGCCTTCACTGACATTGGTACTGAAATTAGCTGCAGGAAGAACCGGTTCCTCTTTAGATCTAAGGGTAATTTCTTTAGTTACGTCTCCTACTTTTACCTCAAAGTTCCCAGGAGGGATTGCTGTTGTATTGTAAGAATAACTGAAGTTTCCGTTTGAGTCAGCCTGTATAGTCTGAGAAGCCGTAATTTTCAGATCAACCTCTGAGACTCCTTCTTTAGCATCTCCATCGATCATTATTTGATAGGTTCCCGTCGGAACATCTGATCGAGATACAATTGCAGTGTCTCCTGAAGCATTTGCGCTTTTTGATAACCAACCAACTTTCTTTGCCCTCACATTGAGGTTGTTCACACCCCTAGCTTCAACTGTAAAGCTATTACCTAGTCCCTTAACAATTGTTACATTTTGAAGACTATACTCATACTCTCCCTCTGAGACAGAAACATTTTTTTCAAAGGTTACAAACGCGTTGATTTTGTCCTCAGGAGAGGCACTTCCGTTTATATTAATGATATCCCCACAAACAGGTTCTTGAGGAGAAAATTCCCAGTTAATAGGGTTAGCAACATTGACTGTAGCTAATTTTGAGTTTGTACCGTTTTCGCTACTCACTGTCAGAGCTGGTTCCATGTTTATTTCAGCAACTTCTGAATTTAAAGCAGAGAATGTATTATTGGAACCTAATGTTCCATCAGAAACGTCATCCTTCATAATCTCAATATTCTGGGAAAAACCCATGTCCGTCTCAACTGTTTGAGGAACAAGTGAAGTGACATTTGCTGCCGATGCACATGGTATCCCTAGTCCAAAAAAAACTAGAAAAATTAAAACTTTATACAGCTTATTCATACATTATTTCTCCCTAAAGTATATTGTAAAGCTTCACAACATCATCAAAATCAATGATATTGTTATTATTGTAATCAAAAAGAGCAACAGTAGCGTTTTCTTTTATCCAATTCATGTTTGCATAGTAAGCTACTACATCATCGAAATCCACCCCCCCATTCCCATTGATATCCTCATAGAGACCATTATTGTCCGGGTCTGTTGGTGGATTAGTGTAACCAGGGAACACAGGAACATAGGGATCAGTGAAGGCCTTGATACACACATTTGTGTTTGGAAAATCTGTTGTAATGTCTTCCCAGGTCTCTCCACTACTGCTAATAAAACTCTCTCCTGAATTTGCTGTTGCCTTACTACTATCACCATCATCACCTGACAGCGGTTCTTCTATGGCAATCGGGTATCCATATTCAATGTTCGTAAGGTTTAGAACAACTGAGAAATTTTGGCCGGCTGTTAGCCGAATATCAGAATCGAGGGGAATTGTATGATAGCCTGCGACTGAAGTTGACCCATTTTCGGAAAAAACTGGACCAGTTTGATTTATGGGACCCGATACCGGATTAGTGTAAATATAAATTTCGTAGTTGCAGCCTGAGTCTGTTGTATAGAAACTTACAGCTTTGAGAAGTTCGTCGGATTTTGCAGTAAAGATATTTGCACCCCAGGCTGTAGTGTTGTCTACTGTATACCCCAAACTATTGGTCCATCCAAGGGGATCATACTGGTAGATTAATTCATAATTATCAGGACTTTCAGCCATGAAGACTGAATTATAGCATCCTATCTTTGAATCATAATAGGAAACATAGAAATACCCATTTTCTCCCCAATCTGCACCCCAACTATTTCTGACTATAAATGCTCCATCTCCAGGAGGGGCCTCGGAAAATTTACTCTTATCAAAAGAATCGTTCCAGCCTACAATAGCCACAGCATGGTTCGTGAGTGAGGTATTATTATAATAATAACTGGCAGTAGCAGGGGAATAAAAAGTATCGTTATAGTACATTGAAGTATATACTGCTCCATAATTCTGAACTGCCCATTTAATTCCATCATTGTTCAGAGAACCCTGCCTATTCGGAAGAAAAAGCACATTTTGTACATGTTTCTGTAACGACAAGTCCTGAGGGGACACATTGGAATCAGGATCATAAGGGTCATCATTTTCATCAACGGGCCCACTCCAACGAACCAGGTAGGCAGTTGACTCTAAATGATTTCCCCCTTCATTGGCATTGCGGTCGAATCCTTCCGGATATGCAGACGAAAGAAGATTTTTCATGTTATTTTCAGAAAAGTTCCAGTTTTCTTCAGGCATTAAATATGATTCCAAAGATCCATAGGTTGCAAATGCCCAACAAACTCCGGAATTATTTTGGTTTTTCACAGAAGTTACTCTGTTCAGAGCCCGCAAGTCATAGTTAGATGAAAAAGGTCCACTGACTGCAGGAATAGATCTAAGATGACTAAGATCCACAGTTGGAGGAATAAAGCCAGTTTTATTTCCATCAAGAGCAAACTCCGATTGACTGAAAATTTTGTCTTGCTGGTATATCACAAAGTCGGGATTTACCGGCGCAAGTGAAGGTACCGTTTCTTCGTTATTTTCTAAAACTTCTGTATCTGCTATCGCTACTGATGAACTTACAACCAGAACTAGAACTAAAAGTCCACTGAAAACAATTGATTTTTTTCCTAATAGTTCTATCGTTTTTTGTATTGATATTTGTCTCATATTTGGCCCCGAACATTTAAAATATTTCATTATTTTTGGAGAGTAATATCAATAGTAATAAACATATACACTATTTAAATTTTTTCATATTGTTGTATTTAATATAAGTAGACATAAATGGATATTTTGACCAGATAAGACAAAAATTAATAAGAAAATTGCTTTTAAAAAAATAGGTAATGACGCTTGCTATTCTTCTAAATAAAAAAATTGAGAGTTTTGCGTTCTTGAAAACTTCTCTAACAAAAATGCTTACAGAGGAGAATCAGCAAGAAAATCAAAGGCGCCAAGAAACCTCATCCCGCACAGCCCAGACTGCCTGGGAAGAATCCGTGTCCATCTGAACTATTTGAGGATTAAACAAAATGATATTTACTACTAATGCTAATGATATCAGTCCAAAAAGAGAATAGAAGAATTGAAATTTTATCTTCCGAAGCGGGAAGACCCCTTCCTCGACAGGTTCAGGCGAAAGCCTGAATTTGGCAGGTAGGGGATGAGAGCGTCAACTTCCCCACAATCCGAAGATAATAAATTCGTATAACTTCATATAGTTACAAAGCGTGTATATAATGCTATGAAAAGAGGAAACCGATACCGAATATACCCTAACAAAGAACAAAAAGTTCTTTTGGAAAAACACTTCGGTTGCACTCGATTCATATACAACAAGCTTCTTAATATTAAATCTACATTGTATAAAAAATTTAGAATAAGTATTTCTGAATTTGAACTTAATAATCACCTCCTAGTTTTGAAAGAAGTATATCCTTTCCTGAAAGAAGTCAATTCAGGAGCATTGCAACAAGCAAGTAGAAATCTTAATTCTGCTTTCAATCATTTTTTCAAAGATGGTTTTGGGTATCCTCAAAGGAAAAAGAAAAAAGATCATCATTTTTCCTTCCAGCTTCCACAAAACTATAACCTTAATGTGGAAAAATCAGAAATCCAGCTACCAAAATTAGGCTGGATGAAGATTAAGGTACATAGAAATATTCAGGGAGAAATGAAAACATTAACAGTATCCCGAACTCCTACAGGAAAATATTATGTTAGTATTTTAACAGACGATGGAGAAAAATATCCTGAACCTATACCGTTTTCTCATGCTACCTTAATCGGTGTAGATGTAGGACTTATGACCTTTGCTACTCTTTCTACTGGTGAAAAAATAGATAATCCTAAATTCTTGAAAACCTCCCTTGAAAGATTGAAATTCTTGCAAAGGAAAGTTTCAAGAAAAGTTATAGGATCAAAAAACCGGAGAAAGGCAGTATATAAACTTGCTAAGTTGCACGAAAAAATAGCTAATCAAAGACATGATTTTCAGCATAAAGTTTCTAATAAGCTAATCAGTGACAACCAAGCAATAGCTGTAGAAACTTTGAATATTCAAGGAATGATGAAAAACCACAAACGAGCACAAAGTACAGGAGATGCAGGATGGTATAGCTTTGTACTGAAATTACAGTATAAAGCTGAATGGTTCGGGAAAACTATATTGAAAATAAATCAATGGTTGCCATCCTCAAAAACCTGTAATGTTTGTGGCTATAAACATCCTAATTTAACCGAAGATATTAGAGAGTGGCAATGTCCCGATTGTGGTAATATCCATGATCGAGACATTAATGCCGCTATTAATATCAAAAATTTTGCCGTAGGAACTACGGTTTAAAGCCTGTGGACTAGGAAAAAACGGTAACCGCCTAGTATGAAACAGGAAGCTTCGCCCTCAAAAGCTTGATCCGCAAGGGTCAAGCGATAGGGCGAGGTAGTTCACACGCTTATTCACAGTTCCTGTCTCCTTAAAGTAGACCATAAAGTATTACAACATCATCAAAATCGATGTTATCATTATTATTATAGTCAAAAAGAATAACAGGAGCATTTTCTTCTATCCACTCCATGTTATCATAGTATGCCACTACATCATCAAAGTCCACGTTTCCGTTTCCATTGATATCCTCACAGAGACCATCATGGTTAAAGTCAGTTGGAGGATTAGTGTAACCTGGGAAAACTACATTCTCAAAAACATTAATTGTAGCTAATGCTGAATCCGTACCGTTTTCATTGCTTGCTGTCAGATTGACTGTATAAGTTTCTGCAGTTATAAACTCATGAACTGGATTACTTTCGTAAGTATCAATAACTCCATCGTTTTCAAAGTCCCAGGCAATAGATTCTGCATTTTCTGACAGGTTTGTAAACTGGACAGTTAGAGGAGCAAAACCGCTGGTAACATTAGCAGTAAAGTCTGCGTGTATATTGTCATTATATTGATACACCTGATAGTCCCCAGAAGCAAGCACATATAAGTTGTCATTGGCCACGACCAGTGCAGTTGGATAACTAAGCCCGGTATATTGAGTTAAATAACTAAAGTTACTGTCATACTCAATCACCCTGTTGTTGTAGTAGTCAGCTACATAAATATTTCCAGACGGACTGTTCGCGACTGCTATACTGCTATTAAATTGTGTGTTACCAGTTCCTTTGCTACCTAAACTTGAGACATAATTTCCATCTAAATCAAATTTCTGTACCCTGTAATTACCCATATCAGCAACATATACATAATTTCCACTTACAGTGATTCCAGCTGGCGATTTCAGACTTCCATTATCTGATCCTGGTGTACCCCAGCTTGTTAAATAGCTGCCCGAAGAGTCTAGTTTCTGAATCCTGTTATTTTCCATATCTGAAACATATATATTCCCTGAAGAATCCAATGCAATCCCAGTAGGAAAATTAAAGTACCCATTTTCAGTCCCAGTACTGCCCCAGGTATTTAATCGAGTACCGGCTGAATTGAATTTCTGGATTGAATCGTTCACAGTCGCATAGATATTTCCAGCTGAATCGATTGCAATATCTCTAGCAGATATGTTGAATTCTGTGATATATTCGCCATTTCCGCTGAATTTCTGTACCCGGTTATCAAGCTCAGCTACATAGATATTACCGGAAGTATCAGTTGCAATTCCACTCATGCCGTAAAATTGCCTTTCACCATTTCCAAATGAACCCCATGTCTGCGGAGATGTAAATTGAGCCGAAGCAATTGAGACAAGGGAAAGAGCACCAACCAGTGCTAATATCATTACTAATTTCTTCATCTTCAGGCCTCCAGTGTAATAGTATGCGTCCCAGTCGACAGATCCATCCAGAAAATCGTATCCACTCCATTGGTTTTTGTATTCAGTGCTACACCATCAAGTTTAGGAGAGTAAGTTCCTTCGACTCTCATAGAAAAGCCCTTTACTGCGTCAGGATTGCGATTCACAACAGTGTAAGTATTCGCTCCTGTGCATTTCACTTCTACATTGCTTGCAGCAATCCAGTAATCAATATACTCAGATACGGTTGGATTCCAGAGCCTACCTGCTTGTTTTTGGGCTGAGATATTGCTCAATAACCCATCAAAGGTTTCATTGATTTCATGCGTGGATTTATTATAATAATAGTCAGAAGACGACGAATTGTCAGGCCAATAATCATGCCATATACTTAACCCGTAAGTTGACAGCATGTCATCAATTGTACTGTTACCGTAACAGGTAAGTGCCAGTCCTTTTCCTGTAGCGCATGATTTCCACTGATAAAGAGAAGTACCATTGTCAAGTGCCAGATTTGTGTTTTGCCAAACGACATCAACAGGCAACCCAACTGAGCGAACCTTGGATGTACTGAGGTCTCCTTCAGCCGTTACATCAATAAAAGCCCAGGCATATGGCATGTCATACTGCTGGAACAAATCCATAATGTAATACTCGCTTGCAGGATCCCATCCAAGGCTCTTTAATTGAGAGTTTCTGGCACCACTAGCCAGACCGTGATCTATCCAATTCCGACAGGTATAATTTGTAGCATACCAGGGTAGATAAGTTTCTGTCATACTACGGTCAGGAAGACCTTCATTTACTCTTGAGGTAAAACTATGCGGCGTTATTTCAAAACCGTGATCATACATTTCATCAGTTACCGATTTCAGCGCAGGACTATCCAGGCCTTCCCCACCATACGACGAAACCGCAAATACAGACCAGGTCCCTGTAAGATTATGACCAATGAAACCTTTTTTTCCGTAAACAGGACTCGTAGTATTATTGGTTCCATACATAACAGTCCGCAGTGAATCGTGATCTGTATAATCTGCGTGTTCTGCAAAAATTAAGGCACCCAAATATCCAGAAGGAACAGGCATAGGAGTTAACTGAGGTGAAGAAAGCGGAAAGTCCAATGAACTAGTTCTAGTAACACCAGCATCCCTGGTTTGATAATATGAATATACCTCTTTACCGGTCTCATTATACAGTACATTGCATTGAACCTCTGCATTGTCTGTGTACAGCATAACGTTATTTCCATTAATCGTGTTCAGGCCTTCTCCATAGAATTCATATGCACTGCCACCATTTACAGACACGCCGTCTTTTCTGGTCTGAGTCTGTCCCAAATAAGTAACTGAATGATTAAGATTAAAAGAGTCTTTAGATAACAAACAGGTATCTTGAACACTACGATTCTTTCCTGTGTATGTTAAAACAGCACTTGACCCAGGAGCATAGCAGTCTTTCCATTGAACGCCATTAATTGCGGCTTCTACAAGCAAACAGCTAGCCAGTGATTCATTATTATTCTGAAAAAAAGGCGTCCCTACAGAGCTATAAACATCCAAATTATTATCCAATACATTTAAACCATTATCAGACTGCTGAATCGCATATGACCCCATATACCTGGGTAACCCACCATCACCATAAACCAGTTTTTTAATGATGGTTATATCATCAGGAGAAACACACCTTAAACTCTTATAATTTTGTAAAACCTCATTCTGGGAAAGTGACCTATTGTAGAGTCTAAAAGTATACGTACTACAGTTACTGTAGGTTAATCCAGAACCAAAGCCCATGGTGATATTTTTAGTGTTCCTTACTATCGGTGAATCCCAGATACGAGGCTCAGCTGAATCCATCCCATTTACATAAATGTGAGTAACATTATTATCATAAGTTGCTACGATATGGTATAGCTGGCCAGCAACAAGATTGATGTTTGAGTTATACCCTCTTTGACCGCTCTCCAAGACTGCACTAAAACGGATATTATTGTAAGGATCATCAGGTGAACAACTCAGATACCAGCCATTAAGTGGTCCGCTACTATACTTGCTCACAAGTGATCCATATCTCGAGAATGTATTAATTGAGCCAAAGAATTCAATCGATATAGGACCGGAAACATCAACCTGTTCATTACCAGAAATCTCTATCTTACTATCAACGCCATTAAGGTTTATGTAATTCGCACCAGTTGATTGATTTGTCTCTTGAGTTACATTCGTAGCATAGCCAGTATTATTATTTCCGCTGAGATCTACCAGTGTATCCCCAGATAAACTACCGTTATAATAAACAACCAACCCATCTGTTACCGGTACTACACATGTTACAGGTGCTGCTTGAGCACATGAAACGAGCAATAACACTCCCATTACTATTAGTAAAAAAAACCGATTATTTACCATGAGATCTACATTCCCTTTTTAGTTCGGTGATTATCAACTTCCAGCTGCTGTCACATGTATTAAGGCGCATGTTGGCACTACCACAGCTCCTTTCTAACAAGAACATGTGAATTCTTTTTTCAGGGCAAGGTGACAGTAGTGATGAAAACCTCAAATTATCGAATAATCTTCGTGTGTTGCCTGCTTTCAAGAAATATCACATATATAAAATATAAATACTGTTGTGAATGATTAGTGTTCCCATCGTATATAACACTTACTAAAATAAATGAAACTCTAAGAAGTAAGGAATATTTATCGTTTAGAAATGATTCAAGTATAATACCAAGGTATTTGTTGCCAAGAATCATTATTGAGATAATGAAAGTATGGATCAATTTCTGAACTGCAAATTTGAAGTTATATTTTTATCATTCCTTAGCATTGAACCCATGAACTTCAAGGAAGCTAAAGACCCAGGGGTTTTACGGATTCTGTTCCAAAATCTAGTGATTTTTGCATTTTTGGATTGAAAATCTGAATTCGCAAGAAGAATCCAGTTATCATCAAAACCAATATTCGATATCTAAAGACTTCAATTCTTAAGTCGTATCACAAGGATTGTGACTAGTATCACAAGGATTGTGACTAATTACAAGGTCCAATGATTTTGAACTTTACATTCATCACTAGATTTTGGTACTGAGTCGTTTTACGCTTCTTTAGATAAAATTGTCAATTTTCCAAAAACTTCACAAAACCTTGATTTTGTAAACTTTCACCTACAAATACTCCTATGAAAAAAATTAAATTGTTTAAGGAATTTTTTAAATCCTCGCAAGTGTCAGTAAATGTGTACCAGGTGAAAGGTCCATCCAGAATACCGTGTCGTTTCCGTTCTTTTTGGTAGTCAAATCATTGCCATCTATTTTCACGGTATATGATCCAGTGACCCGCATAGCATAACCAGGGACAGGATCAGAATTATGGTTGATCAAAGTGTATGTGTCTTGACCAGTACACTTACATTCAACGTTACATGCAGCTCTCCAGTAGTCGATATACTGACTTACAGTTGGGTTCCAAATCCTACCAGCTGCATTTTGTTCAGATATATTTAGCAAAAGATTGTCATATTTCTCGTTGATGCTGTAAGGATTGCCTTTAGTAAAATAATAGTCTTCAAAGGTAGCATCATTTTGCGCAGTGTAATCATGCCAGAAACAGACCCCATAACTGTTAACCATAGTTTGAAGTGTTTCTTTGTTGAAATAATCCAAAGCAGTTTTATCTGGTGCCCAGGTTGAAGTCCATTCGTACATTGGCGTGCCATTGTCCCAGGTAAAATTTGTATTCGTCCAAACAACATCATAGGGAAGC
Source organism: Methanosarcina vacuolata Z-761 (assembly GCF_000969905.1). Classification (NCBI taxonomy): domain Archaea; kingdom Methanobacteriati; phylum Methanobacteriota; class Methanomicrobia; order Methanosarcinales; family Methanosarcinaceae; genus Methanosarcina; species Methanosarcina vacuolata. Next base: position 22,873 of record NZ_CP009519.1, read on the forward strand.
CCAAGAGACTGAATACGACTCGTAGAAAGACCGTTTCTTACCGGAACGTCTTGATACGCCCAGGCATACTGAAAACCATATTCGCGCATTAAATCCCCTATATAATACTGCGGTGAGTTTTTGTCCAGGCCCAAACTCTTTAAACCAGTGTTTCTATTTCCTCCATTTAACCCATGGTCAATCCAATTTTGTGAAGAGTAACTGCTGGAGTACAAGGGTAAATAGTATCCAGTAGTCTCACGAGTTGGGTTACCTTCGCCAGCCGAACCAATTACATTGTGAGGTATTATTTCAAAACCTTCTTCCTGCATATCATCAAGTATTGATTTAAACGAGGCGTTATCAAAACCAACTCCACCGCCAGAAGAAGCTGCAAATGCTGCCCATGTGCAGATTAGCCCATGCCCGATATACCCTTTTGTACCATAAGTAGAATTATTTACGTCGTTGGTTCCGTACATCATTGTTTTCAGGGAATCCGGATCCTGGGCATCAGCATGAATTGCAAAACTTAGAGAACCAAAGTATCCACTCGGACAGGGCATTGGAGTCAATTGTGGAGAAAAAAGAGGCAGCTCAACTGAATTGCTCCGGGTAGTTCCAGACGTGCGATTTTGATAATAGTTATAGATAGCTGCACCTGATGAGTCCAAGATACAATCACTTTGAATCTCACCATTATCGGTGTAGGCCTGAACAGTGTCTTCTGAGATTGTGTTCAATCCATCACCATAAAATTGAAAAGCATTACCAGTGACTGGAACTGCATCTTTACGAACCAGTGAGTCTGCAGTATAAGTCACAGAATTTGAAAGATGAAGAGAATTATTTGTAAGACTGATATCTTCCAGCCTGTTTCGGTTATTCCCAGAAAATGACAGTGAAGCAGAAGAACCAGGTGCATAATAATTCTTCCATTTTACACCTGAGATTAAAAAGTCCGAAAGGACGTAATTGGTCTCTTCGCTTCCGTTATCCTGATAATATGGCGTTGATACCGACCCAAGAGAAGACATATTCGAGTCAACCACGCTCACTCCGGATCCTGACTGGCTCATAGCATGTGAACCCATATATCGAGGCAACCCACCGTCACCGTATGCCTTTTTCTTCAGGTCGACGATGTCCGAAGGAAGCTCTGGCACATATCTCCATCTGTCGTTTTGATAATTCTGCTGTACTTCAGATGATGTCAAAGCGCGATCATAGAGTCTGAAAGCCAACATATTGCAATTGAGATAATTCAGACCATTCTCTGCATAAGCAATCGACGTGTTGTAATTATTTCCGGACATTGAGGCCGCCCATATTGGACTATTATCAGTGGACGAATCAACACCATTGACATAAACGTGTGCGATATTTCCGTCGTATGTTGCCACAATATCATAAACTTGACCAGCTACAAAAGGAATATCGGATCTAAAGTGATGCAAAACCCCGTCCGAGTCGTACAATCCAAATACTATTTTTTTTAAAGAAGGATCACTCCTGCACGACAGATACCACCCTGTACCTTCTTCGTCGGAATATTTCGAAACGATTGCCCCGTAACTGGAAAACTCGTTGATTGAGCCTATGAATTCTATAGAGATTTCGGATGTGATGTTTGTGTTCGCGTTGTTGAGAATATTTGCCTGGCTATTCGAACCTGAAAAAGAAACATAATTAGCGCCTGTGGATAACAGCATCCCTTGAGTGGCATTTATAAGATACCCATTATTGTGATTCCCAGATTCATCCAGTAGAATATTATCAGTGATATTCCCATTATACGAGGCCACTAATCCGTTTGTTACGGGTGATGCTACTCCAGGAAATGCCAACATGGAGAGCAGCAACAACCCTAATAAAACTTTAGATATATTTATCATAGTTTTTCATTCCTTTTGTTCAAGGTATCGATATCAGTAGCATGTTTTTAGAAATTATCACATTATTCATATTAAATTTATGTCTTGATAATATAACGTATAACATGTATATAAACCCATAAACTGTTTAAATAATTATAGACTGTTTTGCTGTTATGCGGGTATGCATGCAAGTGAGCAATAATATATGTATAAATGTATACAAATATCCAAGTATCCAAGTATTCAAGTAAGATAATATACATCAGAAAAAAGAAAGCAAAATTTACCGTAACCTTGCTTCAACCTCTGAGCAGGAGACACCTTTCTCAAAATGAAGCGTCAGGCTAAGAATTCAGGATAGGTGACTGACATTAATTTCAAGCATCATTTGTGATTTGGTCGAGATGTACATTCAAGCATCATTTGTGATTTGGTCGAGATGTACAGGTCTCATCTGTAAACCATTTTTACTTAACATGAGTATAGCACTCTACAATACCTAGACAGACATATAACTATATAAACAAATTAATATATAACAAATATTGTTAGACAAATCTTCAAGTATGAAAGTATACATAAATACAAAAATACTTACATATAAAAATACTTACATACAAAAATACTCATATACAAAAATACTTACATACAAAAATAATTATATACAAAAATAATTACATACAAAAATACTTACATACAAAAATACTTACATACAAAAGTACTCACATACAAAAATACTCATATACAAAAATACTTACATACAAAAATAATTATATACAAAAATACTTACATACAAAAATAATTACATACAAAAATAATTACATACAAAAGTACTCACATACAAAAATACTCATATACAAAAATACTCATATACAAAAATACTCATATACAAAAATACTCATATACAAAAAGACTCATATACAAAAATACTCATATACAAAAAAACAAATTAGAAAGCCTTCTAGAGATCAAAATGCAACAAGTCAAGAAAAAGTATTCAATGATATTAGATTATAGGTATGAGTATATACAAAAATACAAGCATAACTGCATATAAGTATAGTTATATACTGACAGATATAGGAACAAATATTCTTAATTACAGGTATACAAATAAACATAAAAACAATTATCCAATTATGTATGTTGTGAACTACCCCTCTCTAAACTCTTCGCAAAGCTCAGAGTTTTATGGAAGGGACTTCACGCCTTATTGTTAAAAATTAATGAGGTATATGCATGGCCAGAACAGTAACTATTAACAATGTTAAAGGGGGGGTCGCCAAAACAACTACTGCAACAAACCTAGCTGCAGGGCTAGCTCGAAAAGGCAAACGGGTCTTATTAATAGACTCTGATCCTCAAGCAAACGCATCTTCAAATCTATATCCTGGATTAAGAGCAGAAAAAACAATAAAGGACTTGTTCCAGGGAACCCCGATAAACGAAGTTATTTCGCCATCCGTAGAAACCGGATTGGATATTATTCCTTCTTGCCTGGCATTCTCAACAATTGAACTGGAACTGGCTGCTCATCTTGCCAGGGAAACAGTTCTAAAAAGAGCACTGAAACCAATCGAAGAAAATTACGATATTATATTAATTGATACTCAGCCATCGGTCGGAGTGATCCCTATTAATGCATTGTGTGCAGCTGATGAGGTCATTATTCCTGTGCATGAGGCATACGCTCTGGATGCCATGAGCCAAATGGTCAATGTTATACTACAAGTCAAGCAGACACTGAATCCAGGTCTTGTGATAGGAGGAATCCTGCTGACAATGTATGATCCAAGGACTACCCTGGCAAAAGAGGTCCGGGAAAGGTTGCTGAAAAATTTTGGTGCAATTCTGTTCGAGACAACTATCCCGAGAAATATTCGGCTAGCCGAATGTCCAACTCACAAAAAGTCAATCTTTGAGTATGCACCTGAATCAGCAGGGGCAGTAGCATACCAAACATTAACAGAAGAAGTTATGAAACGATGGGGGATGACAAAATGAGGACAGCTATAGGTAATACGACGATCGATGAAAACGACAATATAGGAGCTCTGCTGGGGCAGCAGCAAACTCATGTTAACGAAAACACAGAAAGCTGGAAAGAAACACATGCAGGTAAAACCGAAAACGAGATAATGAGAAGTCAAGAAAAAATTACTGACAACGAGAAACTAAAACACAACCGATCTGCTAAATTTACTGATTTGGAAGTAGAGCAGTTAGAAAAGATAATGCTTGCAATCGGAACCGATAAAGTGTCCAAGGCCCTAAGATGGTGCCTGAGTAAAGCATGGGAAACACACAGGGATGAAATTGAAAAGATGGCTGAGGAAAAAAAGAAGATTGGTACGCTGTAAAGTATAACGACTCCTATCTTTTAACATATTTGTAAATTCATGTCAATCTGTCGAAACTATACATACACTAATTTCCGACGTAACCCAAAATTAATTTGTTCATAGAATTATGTAGAATCACTAAGAGTCTGCGCAAGACAGTGATTCTTCTGCACCCCTTTTAACATTCAGAGTTTCCAGAGCAATAGCTTGATTCTCGCTGATAAATTTAGAAGAGAGTTTATGCTGAAAATCATGTATCTGATTGCTTGTTTTTTAATGAAGTTTTGAAAGTAGCAGTCTTGACTTCTCTCGATTTTTGTATCCTTTAATCTTTTTTGTACTTCTTATAGCTTCGACAGGTGCATGGACATTTTTCACTGCTGTTAAGCAGCCTCAGGAAATTCGGTTTACTGCGGGAACTCTACTCTTGACCGATGAAAACGAAAACCCTAATGCTCAATGGACATGGTAACAGGAAAATCTGTAGTAGTGATTGAAACATGTAAAGTGGAAAACAATAACATAAGGCGTGGTAGTAGTAAATAAAACATAATAACAAGTGAAACACGTAAAGTGGAAAACGATAGCATGAAAGCATGATAGTAGTAAGTGAAACATGTAAAGTGAAAAACGACAACAGGAAAGCATGATAATACTGAAAGTGAAACATGTAAAGTGGAAACGGTAGTAGGAAAAAAACGCTAGAATAGTGAAAGTGAAACATGTAAAGTGAAAAACGACAACAGGAAAGCATGATAATACTGAAAGTGAAACATGTAAAGTGGAAACGGTAGTAGGAAAAAAACGCTAGAATAGTGAAAGTGAAACATGTAAAGTGAAAAACGACAACAGGAAAGCATGATAATACTGAAAGTGAAACATGTAAAGTGGAAACGGTAGTAGGAAAAAACGCTAGAATAGTGAAAGTGAAACATGTAAAGTGAAAAACGACAACAGGAAAGCGTGATAATACTGAAAGTGAAACATGTAAAGTGGAAACGGTAGTAGGAAAAAAACGCTAGAATAGTGAAAGTGAAACATGTAAAGTGAAAAACGACAACAGAAAAGCGTGATAATACTGAAAGTGAAACATGTAAAGTGGAAACGGTAGTAGGAAAAAAACGCTAGAATAGTAATGAATGAAACGTGTAAAGTGGAAAACGATAGCATGAAAGCATGATAATAGTGAAAGTGAAACATAGAAAGTGCTGTAATAGTGAGTAAAATCTATAAAGTAAAAAACAATAAAAAAAAGTTTGATAGAATGCGGTTTGACTTTACGTAGTCAAACCATTAGTTTGACAGTATAAAAACCATGTTGTAGAGTTATGAAATTAATACAATAAATAATTATGTATAACATTTACTTAAAACTTTTATAAAAACTAGTTTTGAAATCTATCAAAAATTTCAGAAATATAATTTATGCTCAAATATGATATTTAAATAAGCAATTTTGAGTTTTGAAACCAGCTCTACCACAAAAGAAAACAAGTGTTCAACTTTATATTCTTTATTTGTAGGTTGCGTCTTTAACATATATCATTTAAATTAGAATATTGTGTTCTACACTGATTTCCACTTTACACGTTTCACTTTCACTAATAAAATTGTTATATATTAAATGTATTATTTATATAGTACCTCTAAAGTGTACATGTCTAATATTCACTCTAATGAATTATAATCTAAAAACATTGTTTTATTCTTTTCTTTATTTATATTTTTTATATATAGTATATGTCCGTAACTTAGGGATATCATTTTTTTAATTGTAAATTATACCTTTTGCTGATTTCCACTTTACGTGCTTCACTAACGTATTACTCTTTTACATTTGTCATTTAAAAATTATAATATTATTCCCTTTATTGTTTTCCACTTTACATGTTTCACTTTTACTGATAATATTATTTATATATTAAATATATGGTTTATATAGTACGCGTAAAATAGAACGGTATTGTGTCTACTTTGATGCACCCTAACCTAAAGCATTATTTTACTTTGATATCTTTTACATTATTATAAATATCATTATGTTGCATGCTGAACAAGATGTACTATTTTTAATCAGAAAATTGTATTACATTGATTTCCACTTTACACCTTTCACTTTCACTGATAAAAATCGTTAAATATTGAATATGTCATTTATATAGTACAAATAAAGTGGACGTGGATAATATTAACTCTGATACACCACAACCTAAAACATTATTCAATTTTAATAATATTAAAATTTTTAAAAACCCGCATATATTAGATACTGGTTATGTTCCAGATGTGCTGGTTGGTAGAGACGATGAAATACGAGCCGTGGCTGATATATTTTATCCAATATTTATACATGGGACCCCTGGACATGCTTTTATCTATGGACCCCCTGGAGCTGGTAAAACTGTAGTTTTGGAGCACGTGTTTAGACAATTATATCTCGAAGCTGAAAGTAGCGGCAATTTTCCAGATGGACTTAATTTAAAACACATTACTGTCTCGTGCAAAAAACACGATACAACTGTAAGAATTCTGATGTATTTAATTGCGGAACTGGGGTATACAGGTAAGGTATCTAAGCGCGGGGTCACTTCTGGATATTATTATGACATATTTTATAAGGCTTTAAAAGAAAAAAGTTATTCATTAACAATTATTTTTGATGAAATAGATCGTCTTAGGGATGATAATATCCTGTATAATTTTAGTCGTTCAGGTGAACTTAAAGACTTAAACGAGGGACAGTTTATACACATTATAGGGGTTTCCAATTCAGGTTTATTCATTAATTCGCTTGATCCAAGAGTAGACTCTTCTATGCAAAGGGAAACTATTATATTTCCTCCATATAACGAAGATCAACTTATACAAATTCTAAATATGCGCGTACCATTAGCGTTTTACCCTAATGTTGTAAGTGAGGATACAGTCAACAGATGTGCCAAAGAAGCTGCAGAGGATGAAGGTGATGCAAGACGTGCTATCTATCTTCTTCAGACAGCGGGACATATTGCAATAAAGACATCATGTTATACTGTTCAGCCAGCGCATGTGGTACTGGCAGCACAAAAAATAAAAGAAGATATCAGTTTACAGTTTGTATTAAATATGTCCTATCAGGAAAAATTTGTGTTGCTTGCAATGTTAAATACCGATATATATCTTAAAAAAGGAAAATATTTCACTACAGGAGACGTTTATCGAATTTATTATGACATGTGTAAATTTGTTGGCGAAGAAGAATTCTCTTTAGCTGCAATATCACAAAAGGTATCTAAATTTAAAATGATGGGAATTGTCAATGCTAATACGACAAGCAAGGGGAGAGGTGGACTTACATCTCAAATAGTATTTATTGGCGATCCGACAACACTAAAAAATGCTATCTTTAAAGATGGTAAATTTATACGATTTGTAACATATGTGCCAGATGTAAAAAAGATATGCTCTACTCAAATATGGTAATTTTCATCACTATAAGAGCACGTTTCCACTTTACAGGTTTCACTCACTAACGTGGTTGAATTTTGAAATTCTGAGTAAGATTTCAGAGTTTGGCCTTACTGGCTATTTATAAATTCTTAAAGACATGTGCCTTGAAAAAGGATCTGCTCTATGTAAATATGGTAATTTCCATCACTAAAAGAGCATGTTTCCACTTTACGGGTTTCACTCACTAATGTATATGCTCTACGTAAATATGGTAATTTCCATCACTATAAAAGCATGTTTCCACTTTACGGGTTTCACTCACTAACGTGATTGCATTTTGAAGTTCTGAATAAGATTTCAGAGTTTGGCCTTACTGGCTATTTATAAATTCTTAAAGATATATGCCTTGAAAAAGGATATGCTCTACTTAAATATGGTAATTTTCATCACTATTAGAGCACGTTTCCACTTTACAGGTTTCACTCACTAACGTGGTTGAATTTTGAAATTCTGAGTAAGATTTCAGAGTTTGGCCTTACTGGCTATTTATAAATTCTTAAAGACATGTGCCTTGAAAAAGGATCTGCTCTACGTAAATATGGTAATTTCCATCACTATAAAAGCATGTTTCCACTTTACGGGTTTCACTCACTAATGTATCTGTTCTATGTAAATATGGTAATTTCCATCGCTATAAAAGCATGTTTCCACTTTACAGGTTTCACTCACTAATGTATCTGCTCTATGTAAATGTGGTAATTTCCATTGCTATAAAAGCATGTTTCCACTTTACAGGTTTCACTCACTAATGTATCTGCTCTATGTAAATGTGGTAATTTCCATCGCTATAAAAGCATGTTTCCACTTTACAGGTTTCACTCACTAATGTAATTGCATCTTGGAATTCTGAGTAAGATTTCAGAGTTTGGCCTTACTGACCAGTTCAAAATTCTTAAAGATATATACCCTGGTTAAGGAAGGGCAGTTTTCAATTTTTTAACAAATCAATTGATATATTTTTATTTGGAGGAAAGCAGGAAACTTTTTGAAGGATTCGTCATTGTATATTTTTGTATACCATCTAACTAAACTTTTTTATAAATTCAAGTTCTATATACATTTATTTCTTTGTGTTAATTAATTTTGAACTGGTAAGAAGTAATTATTATAGGTGGCCTTAAGATCTTCTTTATCCTGTTTAAGTTTCTTTTTACTAGGTCCTACCTTATCGATCTCTTTAGCCAAAATTTGATATACTTTTTGGGATAGTCATTTGTTCTATAGCATGCACAAAAAAGGGCTCTTAGTCATTTCCTATGAATAAGATGATTTTCAATTCAAGACCGCATTGGTTTTTATGAGTACATTATGAGAATATCCACATAAAACAACGAAGAGCCAAAATAAAAAAATAAAAATCGCTATGTGTTGGAGCTATGTCTCCTGATATACCTGAATACTAATAATTTTTGATACGAATATATTTGTATTCTTGTATCGTTGCATAAATATATACTTGAATTTTTGTATACATATATATTTTTACCCATATAAGGACAAACAAACTGAGAAATTAAATAAAAGTATAAAATTGATCCTAGAGAATTATAAAGTGTTTGAAAATTATATAATTACTGTTTTCTAACTAAATTATGTTATGAAACCAAGCAAAAGTAAAGCAAAAATAAAAAGTTAAATTGTAAAAATGGTTTTTGATTCTTTCTTTGGCTTTTCTAAATCAGATTATAAGATCTAATATTATCTTTATTCCCTGAAGACTATCTAAATAATGTTAGTTTAATGAGATAATTATTTATAATCAGTATATCTTGTTTATATCAAAGAAAAATTACAAGAAGTCAAGAAGTTTCTAATGGGGGAAAAGTATGAGAATTCGAGTAGTCAGTTCCAGAGAAGAAATTTTCAATCTCAATCCTAATGAGCGTATTGTTCATCTAGCCTTCAGACCTTCAAACAAGGACATTTTTGAACTGGTTGAGACCTGTCCGAAGATTGAGGTAATTCAGTTACCTAAGTCTTACATGGCTACGGTCTCAAAATCCATGGAAATATTCCTTGAGATGCAGAGAATCCAGCTTATTGAAGGAGACGTCTGGGGCCACAGGAAAGACATTAATGAATACTATACCATTCCTTCTTCAGTGACTGAAAAAATAAAGGAAATGAAATCCGAAGGTAGGTCCGCTGAAGATATTGAAGCAAGGGTTTCAAGAGAGAACCGGCTTAATCCCAAGACGGTTGCTTATATCATGAGTAAGGAAGTACCTGCCTGAATTCAGGCAAGATAATAAAGAAAACATAAACATAGCCCTGTTTAGGAAATAGGACACATATGTGAACTGCCACTAAGCTAAAGACTTAGTGGTTTCCTAATCCATAAATGACCATCAGCGCTCGTGTATTGAATGTTATTATAACATTCCCCAGGCAGTAAGCTGTATTTTAATATCCCTAAGTTCGTCAGTTGAAAAAGCAAGACCTTGGTAGTGCTTCATGCTGGTTAGGTTGTCATGCCCCTGGCGCAGACAAACTGTAGATTCCAACATGCCTGCGGCAATACACCAGCTCTCCAGGGTCTTTCTTGTTGTTTTTGCTGAGAGTCCATAGGGGTTGATGTCTGCATCCTCTGTCCACTTCCTGAGATCTCTATTCCAGTTGCTTTCGGCAGGTGGTTTACGGGCTTCAAAAAAGTCATCTAATAGAAGTTCAAACATGCTTGGTAGAGGGTGGATAGTCCTTTCTTGCTGGGTTCTTTTATGTTTCTTCTGGGCTTCGTCTGGTAGGTGAATAATATTCTTCTTTTTTAGATACCATTCTTTATGATCCCAGAGCCTCTGAACTTCAATATACCTCATACCAGTGATCATGAGAACGTCAAAAAGAGTTCGGTGTCGCTTCTGTGGGATTACATTTTTAATGCGCTGGTATTCCGTGGGTACTAAGATCCGGATTTCTCCATTCAAATAATGATGAATTGCCTCAGGATCCCGTTTGAGTTGCAAAACAGGATATTTGTTCACTTCTGTCGTTTTCACATGACTATTTTTCTTTGTTGGCATCCACTCACCAGGTTTATAGTAGTATTAGCTTTTAGTAAAACCTTGCGGTTAGGCTCTATATGCAGGCAAAATGGAGACGAAATTAAGTAAAACTCAGGAAAAACGTCAGGTTTTACGACAAAACCTGATGTTTTTGAACTAGCTTTCTTTAAACAAGGCAGGACAAAGAGGCCATTTATGTGAGTGAAATTCGTGTCTTTGTTCTTATCGAATACGGTTATTTTGAGATATTGATCCCTAAAAAACGACATACACACCTTTTTTGACCTTTTTTGAGTTGTCTGCCATTATTGGAGTGAGATCTGCTGAAGTCAGAAGGTTACAAGATCATCTTGAATGTTATTCTGAATTTCATTTTTGTTAGTTTGTCTCATTAAACACTTCCCAAATGGTAGAATAATTTCTTTCGTATCCCAAAGCCCAAAAACCTACACCACCTAAATTTTTGGATTTTGCGTACTGGTACTTTAATCTGAGTGACTCCTTGTCATCGTACCACACTTGATGCCATGTATTACCAGACCTGTAATAATACCAGGGAGTATTGGAATTTGAGTCCCAAATTTTGCCATGAACCTGAGAATTATTCACAGCAGTTCCTATGAATATGGCTTGTTCTCTGGTAATATTTGCTCCTGGTTGATTGGAGTCTGTCAAATAATCATAACCATAAAACGGCAAGCCTAATATTATTTGGTTTTTCTTAAAATATTTTGATGTTTCACTTACCGAGTCAATCGCATCATATCGTGTTGGACTATTGTATGGTGAATTAGGAGCTGTGGTTCTTCGGTTGCAATAGTCGTAACTCATAAGAAAAACGGAATCTACGTATTTTTTTAGATTTGCATTTTTGAAGGTTGCAGCATATTTTATGCCCCAGGGAGTATCAAGAGAAATATGATATGAAGGATTTTCAGCTTTTAACGTTGCATGAAGATTTGCCATTAAATTTTCGAATAAAGGAACATTTGAAGTTTTGGTAATGATATTTATATCATTAGGCGTTTCCAGGTCTAAGTTTACTCCATCTGCTCCGTACATCTGTAATGACTTTGAAATATTATTTATGAAATCTGTTTGGTGATTTGCAATTACACTGTCTATTACATATGGATCATTTGATTTTATGCACAGTGTTATTTTTACCTCATGTTGGTGTGCCTGATCCCTGATTATATAATAGTTACTCATATTTTCGGGGTTCGTGAGCGTGCCATCACTGTTTAAAGTCCATTTATAATATGAAACGTGAGTTAAGGTATTCCAATCTGGCTGATAGGATCCAAGATAAGGCCAATCTGGCCAAAAACCGTATACTATAGTATTGTTAGGAGTTTTTGGTATTGTTGTAAAGGCGAGAAAAGCCAATAAAAAGAAAACAAATATTTTTTTTCTCATCAAAAATCGCCACTCATGAGGCTATTAATTCCTTTAATCCAATATATGGATTTTCGTATAAAAAATGAAGTCAAAAGTGGCAAATTATGCTTAAAATATATATTGTGATATAAAGTTTGGATATATAAAACAACAAAATTCTCTTAGTAGAGTGAGGAATGGGCCAAGAAGCTACTCAGTCTTTAGCTGCGTGGTAGTTCGCTGAATTCTTCTTAAGCTACTCATACCTCTTAATGTCCTGATTTCTTTTGCCCGGTCACCTACTACAAGTGAATTAGGTTTTACATTTGTGGCTACGATAGATCCTGCAGCTATAACGGATCCTGCGCCAATTGTCACTCCGCCTAAAATTATAACATTTGCTCCAATCCAGCATCCATCTTCAATAATTATTTTTTTAGTTATGTGTTTTCCGACTCTTTCTTTTTCAGATCCTAGTTGGTGAGTGTCAGTAATAAATAGTGTATTTGGCCCTATACCAACATGATTACCAATAACAGTATGATGTCTTACTTCAACGTTATTACTCATTGATACATTGTCTCCAATTTCAACCGGGCCGATTAACTTACAAAAATTTGAAATACGAACGTTTTTCCCGAAAACATACTTTCGAGTTAGCAATTCAATGAAGTAGACATCTTTCCCGATATATGGAACTGAAGCACATTTTATAAAAGGAAATAATATAAGCCCTCTAATTTTCCATAATGGTCTTAATGATGTATCTATAAATATTAATTTTGTCATTAATAAGATAATAGGAGTTACGACTCCATCAATTGCTATTGCTATATATTTACCTGTTTTTAGTAAATAAGAACCGCTAATTATTTTTGGCAGATAAACAGCTATATTCTTTTGCTCAATCATGATTTTTTTCAGCTCATTTAAGCTTTATTAGTTAGAATGCGTTTCAGAGTACGCATATTGAAAACTATTCTTACGAAGATCTCTCATTAGCATATTATAAATCATAATTTACTATATTACGAAAAAATATCTACATTTATAATCAAATTCGACTTTACATAGCTATTCTTATCAAACTAGATAAATTCAATAGAATTTTATTTCCTTATGAATAATAGTTTCTAAATATTTTGAGTCTCATTCATACAGTATGCTGATTTTTTCTGTAAACTCACAAATATCCAGAAATTATTGGGTAAAAAATTTCATGTCTTAATGTCTTAAGCTCAAAACAATATCCAATGTACAAATTGGCTTTGTGGAAATTCTGTGTTTCTGGTGCAAAAAATCTAGACTTATTGCATAGATTTATTGCGAAATGAGTGTAAACTTTCACAATTAGGTAAACTGATTCTTTTCGTCACTGGGAAAATTAAATAGAGAGTCTCAATTGCGCAAACTACTCCTAAGTTAAAGACTCAGGGTTTTTACGCTTCTTCATATAAATCTATGAAATCCGGACAAAGAAGATGTGATGATTTCTAAGTCCCGAAAAACCGGGCAGGCGGCCCGAAGCTTATCCCATCCTTTTGGGTTGGGTGGCTGTCTGCAATATAATATAAAAATACTTAAAAACTTCTTTGACCTTGTTTATTTTGTCCTAACTTTTTGTAATTAGTAATCATAAGAATAATTTATTCTATTATGTTTATTTATCGGCTAGTTTTCTAATTATATACTAAAAAATTAGTAAAATTTGAATGATTCACTCCGTAATAAACGTCTATACCCAAAATGGCTCAAGTAGTTCTACTCTAGGGTTATTTTAGAGACGAATATTTTAGTGTATAGAAAAATTCGAAAAATGCCAATTTTTGGTTGGTTGTTTATAATGAATATAAGCAATTTGTTAAAGTTAGAGGTTTATCGAAATTCATTTCAAAAACAATATACTAGGAGGGGTTTAACAGGCTAACAAGTATAATTTCGTCGAGCATACTTTCTTCCAGTGCTCTCTCAATTCTAACTGCACCAGGACTTCCTAAATTCAGGCTCGTAGCTGTAATTGGATTGATTTTCTTTCTTTCGCTTAAGGAGATTCTGTCAGCATCAAAGTTTCAGGGAAAAGCTCTGGAAAGTTCTTTAAATATGGGGATTGGGCCACTGTTGGTATCTTTCATTGCAATTCTTGTCTATAAAATTGCAGTGATTTGATTTTGTAACTGGTGGTTTATTCGGGGTTTTTGATATTTTTCATCTTAATCCTCATATTTTTTTTGCACCACGTTTATAGGTAGAAGCGTAAAACCCCGAAGTCTTTAGCTTAGGGGTAGTTCACTGATTCTCTTAACTGATCTCTCCTTCTTTTTCTCTTCTTTCCTTAAAGGAGTATAAATCCAAAAAACATCAAAGCAGCCCGAGGCCAGGACCAAGATGAGGAATAACTCCAAACAAAAATATATTTACAAAGCCGTGGATAAGTGTTATCAACGGCAGGCTTCGGGTTTTGTAGAACATATAACCTATGATGGCTCCTACAAATAATGTGTATAATACTTCATAAAAAGTTCCATAGGCGGAGTGCATGAAGCCGAAAAGAATGCTTGAAAGTATTATTCCTCTCCATGCTCCATAGATCTTATTGAGTCTTGTCTGAATAATCGACCTGAATATTACTTCTTCTATAAGCCCTACAAAGAAGACCATAACCACTGCTAGCTTTAAGAGGTTCAGTGGGGAGAGATCTGGAATAAGGTATCCTGCCTGGATGACCATGTATTCCCCTATCCCTAATCCGAAGCCTATCAGTACCGAAAGTGGGAGATAAAACCATATCTTACTGAGAGTAAGTCCCATATCTTCACGTGTCAACTTCTGATAGGCGACATTAATCGTTACCGGGATTGCCAGGGGAGCATAGATAAAAATAAAAGAGTAAAGGGTTGTGTCAAAAAAGATAGGCATCGAGAGGCTGACTAGGCGAAGGAGTGGAAGAAGCATCAGGGCCTGGTAGGTCTTATAAATGTCTTCGTTTTTTGTGAGTGTTGTGGAAAGAGAGAGGCCTATCAGGATGGCCATGTGTATCCAGAGAGCTTCGTTTATCTTCCCAAAATATATCAGGACTTCTGCAAAAGTCATGGCAAGAATAGGGATTCCCACATAAACTTTCTTATTCCTGATTTTCAGGTTTTCAAGCTCATTAGTTTCCTGATATTCTGCTTCCAGACAGCTTATATTTTCCTTGTTCTTAGCAGGAAGTTCCAAGTTTTTGATTTTCAAACCCCCTGTTTTTTAGTTACATTGATCCATAGAGGCAGGTTTCTATAAGGCATGTTTTTTTCACGAAACCTACCATTTTCTTTATGTTGTAGCCTGCTATTCTTATGATCTGTATTTGAACTCAAAGCCAAATCGGTTCAATGAAAATAGCGTCATCATTATAAAAAAACAAATAAATGAGACGAATACAAAAGATGATATTAAATAATGAAGAAGGCCCGTTTCCTGGAAACCTATGTTCATCATTGAGAATATGCTAATGGGTTTATTGTATACTGGATAGAAATAAGTACAACTGGCGCCACAGGCATCGTCCAGCAATAGATGAGAAAAGAAAGCAGCTTCGCCAAAAAGGCCTAGGTATATTGCCTTACTAATTTCTCTATATGCAATATATCCTACAAGTGTTCCGAACAGGATTGCAAAAAAACTGAATAGAAGTGAATGTGTTGGAAATGTGCCAATCCAGCAATGCCCCATAGTGCCATTTACAAGTAAATTATAAACGGCTGTGATGTCTGGAAATAGCGAACATAAGCTACCTACAAATAGTAACAACATTAAAGGCATTAAACTCCCAAAAGAGGATCCCTCACGAAAAATTGATCTAACAGTCGCATACACAGCTACTGCACTGATACAGAATATAAAAAACAGTATATGTACAATTGGATAAGGCATAGTAAGCCCCTCTTTTGAAATAGATTTTATATCGGGCAGGCAACTGATTTTTTAATATTTTACTACTTTGATTTTTGTCATCTGTGTAATATCTGATATTTAATTAAAAGTAATACCATCTATAAAACAGCTAGAGAAAATGTATTTAGAAACTATTGTCATAATTGTATACACTCAATTGGCATGAAAGTACGGAACAAAACTGGCTTACAATACGCTTTTTAATTTTCTGCTCCTTATCAAATTTAAACCTTCTATGGCAATTTGATGATTAGTTTAGCAATGGTTTGAAAAAACATAGTTAGGACAACCTTACTATCCAAGGTAATGACACAGTCGATAGTCAAAAGGGATGAGGTGAAAAGTACTTTCGTTTCTTTGTGCCTGCAATTCGAAGAATATCATGTGCGTTTAATACTTAATTAAATTCTTATATTTTTCAATAAGTATGTGAGATTTACTTTTATCCATAACAACTTATAGGGACAGTATGCCAATTTTTCTGAAAAACTACAAATTTTCAAAAGTGGTTGGGGAGAAAATTCCATGCCGGAAGATCAATTTTTTCCATAGTATGCAAAAACTTGACTTTAAATTTACAGCAACTTTGATTTGCACTAACATTTATAATTATTTAATCTAGTTTTTCATGTCTATAATTATTCCTATTTTGTGTTTACTAACCATTTATATCGTTTTATTCTCTAGTTAGTGTATTAATTAGTGAACATATTATTAAAAATATTAAATTGTTATAACGTCTGGTTAATAACAGAGTTGTGTGGGATCTTTTGGTCTCCTGTTTGAAAGGATGAAAATTGGAAATGCATCTGACATAGTTGTTACTTTCGAAAATTTGGACTATGAAACCTGAATCTAAATTATTTGATTTTTCACTTTGAGATAGCTAGCCTGGAAAATAGTTTTCTATCTCATCTTTGAAGATCAATATCAGTTTCATAAGCTGGAATTTTGAGCCGTCATCATATGAGAATAGGGGACCTTGCACTTGACTCTTATTGCCGCGCTGTCTGCGTACAGTATAGGTCACGTGATTTATGAAGTCTTTCTGGGTTGCAAAGAATACGTGAATAATGATATTTATAAGAATAATTTTACTGAAATCGATTGTGGGGATGATCAGGGATTTATTAAAAGCTAATACTTTTACTCAATTTTTAAAGTAAAACATCTCTATAAAAATTTATAAGTTTGGGGGGGACTTAGAATGAAAAATGCACTGGTCATAGATCTTGAGCACTGGTACTCTAATGAATTTTTGATAGATTATCTTCCACCTGAAAAGGTTGATCAGGATCTTGAAGCCGTAAAGCCTATTCTAGATTTGTTAGATAAATACAATTTACGTGTGACATTTTGTGTACTTGGTACTTTTGCTGAAAGACATCCTGAACTAGTAAAATACATCCATGAGAAGGGGCACGAGATTCAATCACATGCCTATTCACATAAGACCCTTCATGAGTTAGGCAAAGATGCTTTTGAGGATGAAATTATAAAATCGGTTAATCTTCTGGAGTCAATTACCGGAGAAAAGCCAATTGGTTTTCGTGCACCCAGTTTTTCAATAGACAATTCTACTAAATGGGCTTTTGAAGTTCTGGGGAAATATGGATTCAAATATGATTCAAGTATCTTTCCTATAAAAACAATGTTGTATGGTGAGCCCAAAGCTCCTGTAAACATTTATAGGCCTTCTAAAGATAATGTGACAAAAAATGATCCAAACGGCAACATTATAGAATTTCCGATGACAGTTCTTAATTTTGGTATAAATTTCCCTCTGGCTGGTGGCTTTTATCTTCGTGTTTTACCACTCTGGTTTTTAATATTTGGTATTAAATATATTAATAAAAAGAGGCCAGCTATCGTTTATATTCACCCCTGGGAAACTTATCCGAAAACTCCCCGTCTAAAATTACCTTTATTTTCAAGATTTGTCGCTTATTATGGAATAAATTCTAGCTTATTAAAACTTGAAGGATTGTTAAAAGAATTTCACTTTACCAATATTAAAGAAATTTTAGACAACTCTTGCTCTCAGGCATATTTAAAACCTTAACTCCACTATAAATAAGGAATAACCTCTTCAGATGAGCCGGTCTAACTTGTGTTTTTACTTTTTTGGCATGCATTTATATTAGCTTCATCAGTTCTAGAAAAGATTAAGCTTATTGTGATTTTGAAAACGAAGAGAAGCTTGTTGCCTTGGTATATACTTATACCTAAAGTATCACAGTAGGTGAATTTGTAACTCATAGTGTAACAAAACAAAGACCAAAATATATTAGATGCATTTTTGTCCGAGTTGCACGTGTAATATCCAGAAATTTTGGATATCTGGTGTGGAAGTCATATTCTGTTTATTCGCCTACATTTTAGATTATTATCATAAGAAAACTCGTCTATAATTATTCCTACTTTATGTTTACTACACCTTTATATCTTTTGGTTTTCTAGTTAGTGTATTAATTTATTGATATATTATTAAAAATATTAGCCTGTTGTAAAGTTTGGTTGATAACGGAGTTGTGTGGGGTATTTTAATTCCTTTTAAAGGGAGTGAAAATTGTAAATGTATCTAGTGTATGGGTTGTCATTTTTAAAAATTTCGACAACTATGTTTAAATTTGGAGTTGTTTGATTTTTCGCTTTAAGATAGCTGGTCTTTGAGATAGCTGGTAATTTTATATCTTAAGGCCGGGAACAATTCCATAAGCTGGGGATTTAGAGCCATTATCATCTTAGATAAGAGGGATTCTGAGTTTGATTCTTATGATTATACCTGCGTACAATGAGGATCTGTGATTCCGGGTTAAAATGGAGTCTCATAAATATAGTTTCGAAAGATGAACTTGGATACAAATTCAGTGAAAGGTTTTAGAAGTGGGAATCTATGGAAGAACCTGAGGAAATTAATGTACGGGAACTTATGGAGTATCATGGTTACAGTGGTTCATCTGGTGTAATTAAATTTTATTTTCTTTATGCAGTTAACTGGATATTGCAGACGATGGCTAAAGTTTGTCCGCATTTTGGGATATCTGTAAAACTCCAGCGGATGAGGGGTGTAAAAATTGGAAAACACGTATTTTTAGGGTCTGGAGTTCATCTCGATGATCTATATCCTGAGTTAATTACAATAGAAGATTACGTTGGTATAGGGATGGGGACAATGGTCTTTGCACATTCAAACCCCACCTGTTCCCAATATCTTAAAACAAATTACTATCCAAGGGAAGTAAAACCTGTAACTGTAAAAAGAGGTGCTTGGATTGCTCCTGGGAGTATAATTCTTGCAGGAATTACAATAGGGGAAAATAGTGTTGTTGGAGCTGGGAGTGTTGTTATGAAAAATGTAGAACCCAATACGGTTGTAATTGGCTGCCCTGCTAGAGTTCTAAAAAAACTTGAGTGATCAACGGCGATAGTTTTCGTTACAGCAAATTAAATTCACAAAAGTCAAGGATACTTTATACTGAATTTAAAAGATCAAGTTGTAGGGGCATCTTTAGGGGGATTTTCCTTGAGAATATTACGTGTTGCAGCTGATCTATATCCCTCTGTGATGGGGGGAATAGGGCTTCATGCTCATGAAATGTCAAAAGAACAGATAAATATGGGGCACAATTTAACTGTCTATACTTGTATTGATTCTAATCCTGTAATCTCATCTACTTATAACTATGATGTCCATGGATTTAAGCCATTTATGCAAATATTTGGAAATTCTATTGCACCCAGCATGATTCTGGATTTGTTCAAAAACATGCATAATTACGATATAATACATGCTCATTCTCATTTATGTTTTTCAACAAATCTTTGCGCGATACTTCGAAAAATGGGTTCGTCTCCCTTGGTGATTACAACCCATGGAGGATTAAATTCTCAAAGGGCTCCGAAGTTAGTTCAGAATGTATACAATGCAACCGTAGCAAAAATGACTTTTGATGCTGCTGACAAAATTATTTGTTATACAGACATTGAAAAAAGTGAAATGATAGACTTTGGCGTTAAACCGGAAAAAATAGCTGTAATCCATAATGGTATTGATACTGATCGATTTATTCCTCTTAAAGAACCAGACTTCAAGAAGAAAAACCTGTTATGGATTGGGAGATACGTTCCTGGAAAAGGTGTTGAATACTTAATTGAGGCATTTAGTCTCTTAAAGCAGAAATACCCTGAAGTATCTCTTACAATGGTTGGAAGGGGTCCTAAAAAAGAAAAAATTATGCAACGAATCAATGAATTGAATCTGCAAAATAGTATTACAATAAAAGATTTTGTTCCGAATTCGGAGATTGTTCAGTTATATCATAGCTCAAATGTTTTACTATTACCAAGCCTCAGAGAAGGCGTTCCAAGAGTTATTTTGGAAGCCATGTCATGTGGCATTCCTGTTGTATGTACTGGATTACCACACCTAGTTGATATCGTTGATGGCAGTGGGTTTCTTGTGCCTTTAAAAGATCCAGATACGCTGGCAGAAAAAACGTCTCAAATATTGTCTGACCCTACTTTAGCAAAAAAATTTGGTGAAAATGGGAGAAAAAAGGTTGTAGAAAATTATTCGTGGAAAGATACTGTGCAAAAAACAATGAAATTATATGCAGAGTTGATTTAAGTGCCAAAGATGGTTGTTACTGAAGGAGCAGGCTTTATCGGATTGCATATTGCAGCATATCTTGTAAAAAAATAGCCATAAGGCATACTGGAAAAAATAATATATTTATTTGGGGGGTTGA
Source organism: Methanosarcina vacuolata Z-761 (assembly GCF_000969905.1). Taxonomy (NCBI): domain Archaea; kingdom Methanobacteriati; phylum Methanobacteriota; class Methanomicrobia; order Methanosarcinales; family Methanosarcinaceae; genus Methanosarcina; species Methanosarcina vacuolata. The sequence goes on from NZ_CP009519.1 coordinate 43,626, forward strand.
GTTAAGTGTCAAAGATAGTTGTCACTGGGGGAGCAGGTTTTATTGGGTCACATATCGCAGAGAGTTTCGCAAAAGATGGGCATGAGATTATCATTGTGGATAATCTTGATCCTTATTATTCAGTTGATCTAAAACTAAGAAACATAGATCTTGTCCTTAGGAGTGGAGATGCCAGTTTCATTCAGGCTGATGTAAGAAACCTTGGAAGAATGAGAGAAATAATTGATAACACGGTAGATTATGTGTACCATGAAGCAGCTCAGGCAGGAGTCCGAATTTCAGTCGATGACCCATTTAAATCAAATGAAGTGAACGTGTTGGGCACTCTGAATGTGCTTCGAGCTTCACTGGAAGCAGATGTTAAAAAGGTAATCAATGCTTCTTCGTCTTCGATTTATGGGAAAGTTAAATATCTTCCTTTTGATGAGCAGCATCCAGCTGAGCCTGTTTCTCCTTATGGCGTCAGCAAACTTGCAGCAGAACACTATTGCAGGGTTTTTAATGAAGTATATGGCCTGCCTACAACTTCATTGCGTTATTTTACTGTATATGGGCCCAGGATGAGGCCTGACCTTGCGATTTCAATATTTACCCGAAAAATGCTTTCAAATGAACCTATTACTGTTTTTGGTGACGGAGAACAGACCAGGGATTTTACTTATATTGAAGATGTAGTGGAAGCAAATAAAAGGCTTCTTGATAACAAAGCCACTGATGGGAAAGTTCTGAATATCGGAAGTGGAAATCGGATCAGCGTTAATGACCTGATCGAAAATTTAAGGGATATTACCTTTTCAAATTCGTGTGTACTAAATGCCGGAAAGCAAAAAGGCGATGCAGAAATTACACTTGCTGATGTTGATTTTGGGAATAAACTGATTGGATATACACCATTGTTTGATATCAAGAAAGGTCTGAATAAATTTGTAGACTGGGTCCGAGCTGAACAGGATTTATGGGGCCGTAGAGAAGAAGTGGTTATGTTGCCATCTGCATAAAACTCAGGGGGAAGTGGGACTTATGGGCTCAGTAAATAAGTTAAGATTACTTCATGAGGCTCGAAGAAATCAGTGGCTTAAGCCTTCAGAACTTGAGGAATTGCAGACTAAAAAACTCAGGTCAATAGTGAAGCATGCCTATGAAAATACTGAGTTTTATCATAAAAAATTCAAAGAGGCAGGGATTTATCCTGATGATATCAGGACACTAAATGATCTATCAAAGATTCCTTTTACAACAAAAGAAGAACTTAAACAACAAAAACTTGAAGCAAGGCTATCAAAAGGTACCAATTTAAGAAAATGCGTGGTTAATCAGACAAGTGGTTCGACTGGAATCCCTTTAGTAGTTGTATTTGATGAAGCGGCAGATGATTTTAGTAAAGCTATTAATCTACGTTCTCATATCGAAAATGGATTAAAATTAAGGAGCAGATGGGTTGTTTTTGCAAATCCCTACCGTCATCATAAACCCCTTTGGTTTCAAAAATTAAAATTTTATCATCCTATTACAATGTCTCCATTTGAACATATGGACGTGTTAGTCGATAAATTAACAAAATTTAAACCAGAGGTACTTGATGGTTACACTTCTTCAATTGGACAGTTAGCAGAAGCTGTTAAAACAGATGATATCAGAGGTATTAATCCTAAAGTTGTGTTTGGAACATCTGAGCTTTTAGACCCAGAAACTAGAAAACTTGTAAATTCTGTTTTTGATGTTGAGATGATTGACCACTTTGGTTGCGTAGAATTAAACAGGACCGCATGGGAATGCAGTGAACATGCTGGCTATCATATAGATACAGATGCTGTAGTTATGGAATTTATTGAGAATGGAGAAAATGTTTCCCCTGGAGAAAAAGGAGAAATCACATACACTGGATTGTATAACTATTGCATGCCTTTAATCAGATATAATATAGGAGATATTGGAATTCCAAGTGATGAATTGTGTCCTTGTGGAAGAGGTTTACCTCTTATGAAATTAATAGAAGGTAGGACAGATTCTTTTATGCATATGCCAGATGGCAGGACTCTTTCTCCAAGGACATGGCCAATAATACTTAAAAAATTTTTAGAAATTGAACAATTTAAGGTAATTCAGGAAAAAAAGGATCTTATTAGAGTATTGGTTGTTAAAAGCACTGGCTTCTCACAAAATACAATCTCTCAAATAAAATACGATATTAAGGAAATTATAGGCCCAGAAGTCAATGTTAATGTAGAGATTGTTGATGAAATTCTGAAGGAGAATTCAGGTAAAGTTAGGTGTGCAGTTTCAAATGTAAAAGTCAATTGATGATCATTATGAGTGATAATATTTTGGTTTGTACAACTGAATATTATCCACATAGTTGCAATTGCAAATGTAACATTCAATATAAAATGAACTCTAAAAAAAAGAATATATAATGCTATTAGTGAGTTGATAATACGAAAACAAAAAATCTGCTCATAATAAGCAATGATTTTCCAGATATTAAGGATGAATATATAAGCAATATATTTGTCAAAGAGCAGCTCAAATACTTAAAAAATTACTTTGAGAATATCTATGTTATCTGTCCTGTGGCTTATGGTATGGATTATCTCAGAAAGGTTCAGCATAAAGACTATATTTTTGATAATGTGCATGTTTATTTTTTAAATTATCTTAATATTCCATTGTTTTATTTCTATTCACGTGATCTCTGGGCTTCAATAGAGTATTCTGCAATAATTAAGTTTATAAAAAAAAGGAATCTCAGGTTTGACTATATTCATGCACATTATACCTGGCCTTCAGGGGTAGTTGCTGCAAAATTGAAAAAAGATATCAATGTACCGCTAATAATTACTGAACACACTTCAGAAACTTTTATGAAGGCTATTAGAAACAAAGATTCTCAATTTGTCAAAGCATGGGAAATCAGTGATTCGATTATTCGTGTAAGGCGTGGGGATATAAGTTTATTTCATGATGTTGGAATTTCATTGGATAAAATTCGTAATGTTACAAATGGCTATGATTCCAATAAATTTTATCCCATGGACATGTCAATCTGCCGAACAAAACTTGGGTTGCCGCCTGATACAAAAATAATTTTAAATGTAGCCAACCTATATAGTACAGTAAAAGGGCATGAATATTTAATAACAGCAATGTCTGAAGTTGTGAATCAAAGAAAAAACTCTCTTTGTATTATTATAGGAGAAGGCAAGTTACATGATCATTTGGTAAAACTTGTAGATGAGCTAGGTATGAAAGATTATATAAAACTTGTTGGCAGTAAAAATCACGATGAGATTCCCCAATGGATTAACTCATGTGATCTGTTTGTGTTGCCTAGTTTGAATGAAGGAAATCCAACTGTTATGTTTGAATGTTTGGGTTGTGGTAAACCCTTTATTGGTACAAAAGTGGGGGGAGTCCCCGAGATTATTGTAACTGAAGACTATGGGCTACTATGTGAACCTGCAAGATCAAAAGAACTTGCTGAGAATATATTATTGGGGTTAAATCATAATTGGGATTCTGATCTTATCAAAGAATATTCTAGCCAATTTTCGTGGAGTTCTATTGCAGAAAATATTTATAAAGTATACTCTCAAATTAATAGCAATAATAACTGCTGTCACTAATTACTGATAATAAGTTGTTATTATGTGACTTTAGAGTATGAAGATCAGACTCTTACATTCTTTGCAGTAAAAGTTTCTGGATTACTGTATATTGCTTTAGGTGCACTGTTATAATATATTATAAAAGATATTTTAAAAGATATTTTAAAACATTAGATAAATGCCAGAAAATACGCTAAAACAAATTTGGATTGGGATCTAATTTCAGATATATACCTTGAATTATTCACAAAATAATTATTAAAGTAGGGTTTGAGATATATATGAATCTGAACTTAATATTTTGCAATAAAAGGAGCGTTTTTTTCCTATATATACTTCAGTTCATATTGATCACTTATTCTTTAATCGTGGCACATAACTCACCTGCTAAAGGTTACGAAGCCTCTGTTTATACAGGTACACCTTTGATTGTGTGGTTTTCTTTAGGGTTCTGCATATTCCTAAGTGTTGTCATTGTTATATCTCAAATTGTAAATGAGCATGTGGAATCAAAAAATCTTTGGATTTTTGGCTTACTAATTATATATATTGTTTATGTTATAGCTTTGTCTCTATTTGTTATCAGGAATTATTATGGATGGAGTTTTAATGGTGATCCGGGTGCTCATATTGGACATGTTAAGTCTATCGTTGAAAGTGGTCATATTCCTGATGAACTTTTTTATCCTTTTGTTCATGTTTATGCATCACAAATTTCATTGATCCTTAATTTGGATATTATTATTTTACATAAATATATTCCTTTACTCTTTGGAATGTTGTATGTACCTTTTATGTATATTTTTTCAAAGTCAATATTGCCAAATAGAGCTCAGCTTATATTGACTACTGTTGCAAGTATGACTTTTATAAATGGATGGTACTTAAATTTTACACCAAATGCTCTAGCTAATCATTTTATCCCACTTTTTCTTTTTATATTTTTAAAAATATTAACTAAAACCAGTGCAGAATGGGAGATTCTAATTGTAATTCTAGTGTTTATGTTTCCAATATTTCATCCTGTTCCCACTCTTTTCTTAATTATCTTGCTTGTATCTTTTCACTATCCAAGTAAGTTGCTTTCAGTACTGAAAATAAATTCGAAAACTTCTATTAACGATTGTTCCATAAGAACCAAGCACATCTTTAAATTTACGTTAGTCTTGCTATTATTTGTATGGGGAGTTACGTGGATATCTTCTTTTGGTGTTTGGGACCGAACAATAAGAAACATTAGTATTTTAATTAACGAAGGAGGAACTACAAAACTAGATTCTCTTGTATCAGATGTGCATACTGCTGAGGGTTATGGATATAATGTCATTGACTATGTTATTAAAACTCTTGGCTCAACGGCAATTTATTTTTTAGTTTCTTTACTTTGTATTCCATTATTATTGAAAGAGAGAAGGTTAAACTATTCAAGCCTAGGGTTAAAAACTATATTTTCATTGTATGGGCCGTTATTTTGTACGGTTTTATTTTTCTTTTTACTTTATTTTTTAAACTTAGCTTTTGGACCATTAAGAATAATTTATTATATAGTTGTAATATGCACAATTTTCATTGGATATTTTCTAAACCATGAAATTAGGAGAGTTAGGTATCAGTACAGGGGTTCGATTTTAAAAATCGTCTGTTTGTGTATTATTTTTATGTTAGTTGGGGTGTTCTTCAATGGCATGATGCTTCTATATCCCTCAAATTATAAATTAGAATCAAACCCCCAAACCACAGAAACTAGTTTTGAGGGAATTAAATGGTTTTTTAAGACACGTAATATCGATATGGAAATCACTGGAATGTATATAGTTCCATACAAATTTGCGCTTATATTGTTGATTCCAGTAGAAAAGATACAAATGGAATGGACAATACCGAAAGAACTAGCCGTCCCTTATCATTTTGGATATAATAATTATTCATCTCTTTCTGAATCTTACATTCGCAAAAATGATTTATATCTAGCAATAACCGAGAGAGACAAGGTTACAGCAGAAAAAATATTTCCTGATATTGCAAAAGATAGGTGGACTTTAAGTGATTTTGAAAAATTAAATTTTGATTCAAGTCTTGATAAAATTTATTCAAGTAATGGATTTGAATTATATTATGTAAACTGCCGGTATATTGATACTTAATAGGGGGACTTATTTTTGAAAAAAGCACTATTGATCTCTTACTATTTTCCACCGGACCCAGAAATAGGGGGTTTACGTATGCAAGGTCTTGCCAGATACCTTCCTGAATTTGGATGGGAACCTATAATATTGACGAAAGAATTACATGAGGAATCAGATTTACAATTTAGAGTTATACAAGCTCCTTCTCCTGATGATTTTTTATTGAATTTGTTGTATAAATATTTTGGATCAGATCCAGTTTATGGGGTTAAAAAGAAACTCAAAATTAATACTCAAAAGAATAAAAAATCGATAAGATACTTATTTGTATTATCTATTGCTGAGATTGTTACATACCCGGATATCCATAAAAAATGGAAAAAATCACTGAAAATAATTGGTACTGACATTTTAGAAAAAGAGGACATAAAGGTAATAATAAGTAGTTCTTCTCCTATCGTTACTCACCTTGTCGCAAACGATTTAAAAAAGGAGTTTAATATTCCATGGATTGCTGATTTAAGAGACCTTTGGTCACAGAATCATTATTATAAATATAGTTTCATAAGGAAATTTTTCGAAAAAAAGCTTGAAGTAAAAACGTTAACTGAATCAAATGCTATAACAACAGTTTCCACATATTTAGCTAATGATTTGAAAAAATTGCATGGCGAAAACAAAGTTTTTGTTGCTCCCAATGGTTTCGATCCAAAAGACATAGATAACTCAGTTGTGGATATCACAGATAAGTTTACTATTACATATACTGGTACCCTCTATCAAGGAAAAAGGGATCCATCTAAATTGTTCAAAGCCATTAATGAATTAATTTCAGAAAACAAAATTGATAAAAATGATATAAATATTAGATTTTATGGTAAACAAGAGGATTGGTTGTATAAGGATATTGAAAAATACAATTTAAAAGATGTAACTAATTATTATGGTTTTGTTTCTAGAAACCTTGTGGTTACTAAGCAGAGAGAATCACAATTATTGCTTTTGCTATTATGGGATAATCCAAAGGAATCGGGTGTGTATACTGGAAAAATTTTTGAATATCTTGCTGCACAAAGGCCAATTATAGCAATTGGGCCTTCTGTTGGTGGTGTTGTCAAGGATCTGTTGGAAGAAACGGGAGTTGGAATTTATACCTCTTCTATTCAGGAGTTAAAAGAATATTTAGTACAATGTTATTTTGAATATAAAACGAAAGGTAGAGTTTTATATAATGGAAGAAGAGGTCAAATAGAAAAATATAGCCAAAGAGAAATGGCAAGAACCTTTGCAAGACGTATGGATGAACTTTCAAGATAAATACTGTTTTTCATTTTCTTATTTCATAGTTAGTGTTATCCATGTTAATTTGTAGTACAAACAACGTTTGTTCAGGAAAATAGTATATTTTTCTTTATCCTGTTGCAGGATAATTGATGGGACGCCTGCGGAACGTGGGGAAGGATTTGGGGACTTGTTTTCGAAAGAGAAGGGAATGAACCAGGAAGTTTCTCCCTTTAAACTGAGCCGAAAGGCGAAGAATTAGGGGAGAGGTAGTTCACTTGTGTCTATTGAACCGTATTCAAAATAATATTTTATTAAAAAGCTGCACAAATGTGCTTAAAAATGTGGGGTTAAGAGGTAATACTGAAGCTTTTTAGTAAATTTAATTCATTTTTACTAATCCCTTTGATTAAAATCATTATGGAAAAATACACAAATACACCCAATAATACCGAAATGAAAAAATTCATAATATTAGAGGGATTAAAACAAGAAATAACTCCTAACATGATTAAAGAAGCCATGATACTTTTCAAAACAAAACCTAAATTTAAATTGAATTCAATATGCTTAAAAGAAACAAGGATACAAGTTGCTACCATTAATGTATATGAAATTAAAGTTGCAATTGCTGCTCCAACAATTCCAATTGACGGTATCAATATAATATTAAAAACTATGTTTAATAAGGCAGCAAAGATATGGATGTATAAGTTGAACTTTGTTTTTTTTACAAGGTGTGTAATATTAATAATTATCTGAAAAATACCTGATAAAAGTCCTGACAAAGCAATAAAAGGAATAACAACATTTCCTGAAATAAATTCTTGTGTTGTAAAAATTTCCAACATGGGCTTTGAAAGTGCAGATAATCCAAAAACAGCAGGAATTGCTATTAAAAGGAAATATTTCATTGAATAATCTAAATAAACCTTTACTTCATCGATTTTTCCTTCATCATATAAACGCGAAAGTTCTGGAAACAGAATAAGTTGGATTGGTGTAATAAACAAATGAATCAGATTTCCAATGGTATACGAAGCTGAATAAATCCCGGCTTGGCTTAAGCCTAAAAAATAACTGACCATATATCTATCACTTGAATCAGTTATCCATCTGATAAGAGAATTTGGAGTTAATGGTATAGAGTATTTCAAATATTCACCGATCTGATTAAATTTTGGGATTTCAAAGCCTACCTCGGATACAATCTTATAAATGGAAATTATGAACAATAATCCCTGAATAATTAGTACAGCTAGTATAACTCCAAACAAGCCTAATTCCATAAAGATAAATAATAAAATTAAAATTAATTGCCCAAATGTCTGAAATAAAGTTAAAAAGGCAAATTTATTGGTTTGTCGGGATACTCTAAAATAAAAAATTGAAATTTGATCAATTGCACTAAAAAAAATCATAAAAGCTCCCACTTTTATGAAACCTGATGTACTTATATCTTTGAATATACTTGAAGCCAAAAAATCAGATAAGAGAAATACCACTATAGATACTAGTAATCCAGTAAAAGCCACAAAAAATATTACAGAAAAAAATCCTTCTCTTAATTTTTTTTTATCTTTTTCTGAAGAGAGAAATCTTACAACTCCCATAGATAAGCCCATTAGAGCAAGAGGAGATAAAAGAGACACAGTAATATTTATTTGTGCCCAGATTCCATAATCCTGAGACCCCAGAGTTTTTGTGATTACTGGAAGCAAAAAGAAGCTACTTAGACCTATTAGGGCCTGAGTGATTCCTATTAACCCCACATCTTTTATAAATTTTTGATATGTCATTAAAATCACATATTGTTTTTTCTACCATTTTTTTATTAATTTTGAATCGTATTTCTCCGTTTACTCATTCATTTAAACCTTAGTGTTTTGGTAGTAACAATTGAGATCTTAGATAATCTTAATAATCATGAAAATTTCTCCAAAAACGACAACAAGAATATTATTTATCTGAAGAAATCATTTGCGGAAAGACAGGTAAAATGTCTGTATTTATGATCTAAATTTGAAGTTAATGTTGCCTATTATCCTCATTGTAGGAATAGCTTAGATTTTAACACAGTCTTATATCCTTATATGCTGGTAGAGATCTAAGCAAAGACTATATTCAATAATCAGATTGTCATGACACTAGATTACAAATTTCCTCTCCACTTGTAATCCAGGCATTCTTTTTAGAGCAATATTCCAAAATCTTCTCATAAAATTTCAAATTTTCTCCCTGCATGTATGTATTATGCCAGAGTATTGTAATCACTCCATTGTACTGCTCAACAGTATCAATAAGATTCTTTACGAACTCCAAAGCTTTTTTAAAATCAAGTTGCATGTAATCTTCAAATAAAGTACAATCCATAATTGTCAAGGGGATCTCCAGAATATCGATCTGTTGTCCAGTATTCACATTAAAAGGTTTGAATGGATGGCACATTCCATTTCGGAATCCAGCACAGTCAGCATAACCAAATGTAGAATCATATTTGAAACCGGCTTTACTCAATAATTCCCAAGTATTCGGTACCTTAAATCTTAAATAGTGATTTCTATATCCAATTACTTTTTTGCCGAGAACCTTTTCAAGCTTTTGTTTTTTTTTCTTGATATCCTCAAGGTTGTTGTAAGATTCATTTCCTCCATGAAGACCAAGTTCCCATCCATTGTCTGATATATTACTTAATTCATCTTTGATGTCCTCTATATTATAGCTATAGTCACTTTCTCCTGATTCTAGGGTTAAAAAATAAAAGCTGGATTTTGCATCATATTTTGCTTCTAACTCTATTATTTCTTTAAAGTTCCAGTAAGGATTTAGTTTCTTATTAACTCTAGAAAAAGAAATTTTTATGGCATCTGTTAAGTTTCCTTTTACAAAAGCTCTTGTGGCTTCAGACACTGAGTACAGTCTACTGGGTTGAATAATATCAATATCATGAGTAAGACAAACAGCAAATTTTTTTTCATCTGGATACTGTGGTCTCAGCCCATTTTCGAATAGAAATTTGGAAACACTGGGCTCAAAAATGCTTCTGTGACTGCTTAGATAGTAGGGAAACCTATTATACTGATCAGAGAAAGTTAAATTGTACTCTTCTTTTCTAGTAAAAAGGTCCCAGAGTTCGGTATTTTCTTTTAGTTTTTCATACATAATGTTTTTCTTTGTTCCAGGATTAACAACGTATGAATCGTGCACCATAACACTGGCTCCGGTTTCCAGGCAAAGAGCTTTGTGAGGTTCTAAATGCCTTATTATTGGGCTCATTTTTATGATTTTGAGTCTGTTGCCAGAATAATTATCAGCTTGATAATTTTACCTTGTCTACGCCAGATAATTCTATGAACTTATTTAATTTTTTCAAAAGAATATCCTATTCAACTTAGTTAAATTTTTTGGTCAAAGCTTATTACATGTAAATCCGGTAAAAGAGAGGAACTCTCAAATATGAGAAATTAAAGACTTATTATAGGATTAATGAGTCACAAAGGTCAATGATACTTTTTTGAAAAAATTTGATAAATATTGAAGAAATCGACGTAATTTTTCATGATTCTTTACTTAACCGACGACACATGAATAGAAGCTAAATTGAATAAAACCCAGAAAAGTTGAAAAGACTTGACAGATGACTAATCCAGCGAAATTTAAGAATCGGAATTCGGAGAAACTAATAACTTCAAGTGTGGAACTGATGTATAATTTCCCAGCAATCGGTTAGGAATGGTCTGATATCTTTTACATCATATACTGCAAGATATGTTTTATCACTTTGGAGAAGATTTCTGAAAAATATACGATAGTATCCTTTTCGTTTTGCTAAGTTACTTATTTCATGTTTTATATATACAAAATGTATATTTTTGTCTTTTATTTGAGTTTGGGATTTCACTTTTTTTCCAATAGCATCTAAGTATTGAGAGTATTGTAAATTGACTCCTGAAAGGTTTCCCATCCTGTGCCACATCATTGAGCGTAAGTTTATTTCCATTAGTTTGTATTTTTTGTCTCTCTGATCATATTTAAATTCGGGCTCAGCAATCCCTTTTATGTTCATACCATTTAATAAAATTCTTCCTTGTTCGAGAATTTCTTCTGGGGCTTCATTTGAGGCACTTGAAAATACACCAAAATCATTTGGATACTGGGATAACTTTTTTCCTGTCCATTCATTCAGGATTTTTCCATCTTGATTTCTGTAGGCTACATATGCATATATGCAGGATCCGTCTCCCGGAATTATTTCTGAAGCCAAAAAGCTTATTCCAGTATCAAGGTGTCTTTCAAGATCCTTTCTGTTTTTTTCAACTTCTTTTAAACCAGTCAGAATTAAGTTACGAAAAACATTTGTCTTCATATCTTCTCTTTTTTTAGGTTTAATGATGATCGGGAATTGAATCTTTTTTATGTTTTCTATATCTTCTTTTTTTTGTATTTCCATTGTTTTGGGGTATGGTACTCCTAATGCTTCACAGTATGAATACTGAACATATTTGTCTAGACATTCTTTCAGATTTTCATGATTAAAGGGTAAAAAGCAGAAAGGACTGATTTTATCATAGATAGCATGCAAATTTTCAAGATACAGATCATCGGAAGGAAACACAATTACTCGTTCATATTCTTCATGCAGATTTCTAATCTCTTTAAGCAGGCTTTCTGGGGTTTCGTCAATGAGTATGAATTTTTTTATTTTATTGCTATATGATGCCAACTTCTTAGAACTATCAAAAAGTATTATGTCTTGTACTCTTTTCTCATGTAACTCCTGAATTATCGAATATCCATTTACATATCCACCAAGAACCAGAGCACAGTGATCTCTTTCCATACCGAACACCTTAATTACATTTGTAAATTTTGGATACACCTATTGCATCGACTTTTGATTAATTATATATTTTCAAGTTACCAAAGATGGCACTACCTGGATTATGGTTTACCTTGGGAGCAACTATGCTCTTAGCCAAGATGCTTTGAGAAGTAGTTTCAGCATGAGTAATCGGACCCTGTTTACAGATTGACATAAATATTACTATTAAAACTAGGAAAAACAGTACTAAAACTGTAGCTTTGACTCTGATTTTAAGCATATAGATACAGCCAGGTATTTTTGGAATAGGTCAAATTTAGTAATGTAGTGAGTTATTGATCAACTCCAAAAAAGCAAATATATCCATTTTTTTAAGAAAATGAAGATAGTTTTATGCACATGTTTTCGATAACTCAAATCCACTGTTATAAATTATTTATAAGTATGTGTGTCTTACAAAATAAATTTTTCTACTCAGTTTGACCGTATACTAAAAGTTGTGTAAATACGATTGACTTAATATCTGTTTTCTTAATCTAAAAATAAGAAATGACTTCCGACACTTCTGTTTTCAAAAATGTTTGTGGAAAATTCATGGCATATCATTATGGAAACGAACTGTGGAGTGCAACTTGATCAAAATCAAGTCCTTAAATTAAATAAACCCTCAAAGGAAGCTTTTCTCTCAAAACGGAGCTTATTGATCTCTGTCAATGGCTCATTTTATAGTTAATCCACAAACAACTATCTTCAAACAATAGGTTAGTAAGTTATATAAGGAAAGTAGTTTCTTTAACTTAATTAATAAATTTAATCTGTAATAAAGAGACTTGTATGCGAAATAACTGGATAGACTCCTTGAAAGGTATGGCAATAATACTTGTTGTTATTGGTCATCTAAGTACTCTATTTAGTGGATTAGTATTTTACAAATTAAATCAATATATATATTCCTTCCATATGCCATTGTTTTTTTTCATATCTGGATATTTAATTAATTTTGAAAAATATATGAATATAGAGAAAACTTATTTCAAAAAAAGAGTTTATTCTTTAATTGTCCCGTATTTCTTTTTTTCAGCAATAGCTTACCTGTTTTATATTACAATGGATTATTTATATCAACCACAGATTCATAATATTGAACTATTTGAAAAGAGTGTAGTTTTTAACCTCTACGCTATTTTTTGTTCTGCAAATGGTTATCTTTTAGATACTCCATTGTGGTTTTTACCCTGTTTATTTATAACTGAAATCTTGTTTTTTATATCAAGAAAAAATCTTAAAGAAAACTATCAGCTTTTAGCACTGGTAATATTCTTCTCACTTACTGGTTTCTTATATAGTACTTATATTCCATTAAGAATGCCCTGGAGCTTTGATATAGCATTAACAGGTGTGGTTTTCTATTTAGCAGGTTATTTTTTCAAAAGAAACTATGAAAATGTTTTTTTTAGAAAAAGCTATATTTTTATTTTTGTTCTTTTTCTAATACACATAATGTCCTCTTTTACAAATTCCAGGGTTGATATGTATAAATTAATTTATAATAACTACTTCTTATTTTATCTTTCAGCTTTTTCTGGAATACTTGTGTATTTTTATATATTTAAGAGGATAAAACCCTCAAAAATTTTACAGTTTTATGGAAGAAATAGCCTAATTATTTTAGGGTTTCATTATATAATAATCTCTACACTAAAATATACATTTCCAGTCCTGTTCAGTCACTTAAACTTAAAAATTAGTGAAACTCTATTTTTTATAATCAGTATATTTTTAATATTACTTTCATTAATTCCTGCTATAGTTATAACTAATAGATATTTTCCATGTATTTTAGGAAAGAAAGCAGAAAAACCACATATTTTAGCAGTGGGGTGAATGCATCAAAATATCCATTTTTTGAAAGTTTACAAATAAAAACCAATAAACACTTGTTGTTAACTCGCAACTTTGTAAATAAATTTATATATACATCAGTTCAATATCATGGTGGATGTTTATTTTAATCTATGCAACAAAGCTAGTATCAGTTGCTTCAGTTAGTGATATTATATGCCATGAAGTTTCTCCCCAGAATTCCAAAATCGCTACAGAAACTGGCAGGCTAAAATATTATATCCAGAGTGTTGATAAATATTGTAGTTTTTACAATATGATATTATTTATTTTAAATACCCCATTGCTTGCACCAAAATACATCCCCAGGCCCTTGGGTTTTCGGCTAGACTCTTAATATAACTGGAGACATTACATGTTAAAATACTTTTCTAATAAGTTTCAGTTATTATCTACATCAATATCTTTTGTACTACTATCGTATTCTCTTTTCTTGATTGCAGGAAAACCAGCTACAGGATATGAGCTATCAATATATTGGGCTACACCGTCAATTTTTTGGATAGCTTTAATATTCAGTTTAATAAATGGTATATTTCTTTTATGGTCTTCTATTTCCACGGAAAACAGGAAACGATTTAACATAGGATTTTTCCAGGTAATTTTTTGTAATATTTTATTAGTTCTGCTTCCCAAATTAAGGAACTACACTCTGATCATGGGGAGAGGAGATAATGCCGACTATGTAGGATATGCAATGGATATAAGCATTTATGGCTATCTTCCTGATTACAATTTTTATCCATATACTTCCGTACTTATTTCTCAAATA